>JAKFUJ010000341.1 GCA_021732805.1 Betaproteobacteria bacterium
AGTAAACACACCCTCGGCCACATGGCCCAAACCCGCCTGAGCCGCCGCCGCATTTTCGCCGCGCGCCAGTGCAAGCCCCATTCTGCGGTTGCGTGACAGGTCGCCGGTGCAGGTCAGCAGCAGATCTCCAACGCCGGAGAGTCCCATGAATGTTTCAGCGCGACCGCCCAGCGCAATACCAAAACGCGTCATTTCCGCAAGCCCGCGGGTCATCAGCGCAGCACGCGCGTTGAGGCCAAGTTGCAGCCCGTCGCAAACACCGGATGCAATGGCGATCACGTTTTTTACCGCGCCGCCGACTTCAACACCGATCACGTCATCATGGGAATACACGCGCAACGCGGGACCATGCAGCGCCTGTGCAGCGGAAAGCGCGAGTTCTCGATCAACTGATGCCAGTGTCAGCGCCGTGGGCAGCCCAGCCGCCACCTCCTGCGCAAAACTGGGGCCCGACAGCACAGCGCCCGCAGCAGCCCCCATCTCCTCGGCAAACACCTCATGCGGCAATCGGGCGTGCGGACGCTCGAACCCCTTGCATAGCCAGATTACCGGTATCGTCGATCTCAGCGCGCGCACGGCACGCAGGGTATCGCGCAAGCCGGCAACGGTCACCGCCGCAATCAGGCAGTCGCTGCCCTCCAGCGCACGCCGCATGTCCGCTTCGGCCTGCAATCCCGCGGGAAATTCACACCCCGGCAAATAGCGGTCGTTGACACGCTGGCGTTGCATGGCAGCGACCTGCGCCGGATCGCGCGCCCACAAGGCAACCTTCTGTCGGGCCGCGAGGTTGATGGCGAGGGCGGTGCCCCAGGCGCCGGCGCCGAGAACGGCGATTTTCATGTTTCGGCCGCAGGCTGACCGGCGGCGGGTGACATGCGGTCAACCGCCCCAGACATCGGCCGCACGCACATAACCGGTGATGCCGTCGCGGTGCCTGACATGGATCCACCCGGCAGTTGTTGCGCCGTCCACCACTTCCAGCAACAGATCGCGCTGCGCCTCAAATGCTGCCGGCGCATCTTCAGCAGGTTTTTGGCGCACGGTAGCCGCCGCTTTGAGCATCACCCCGCGGGCGGTATCCAGCGCTTTCGATTCGGCCCAGGACAGGGCGCCCGCGGCGTCGCGGACCTTGACCCAGCCCTCGACCTGCACCACCACTTCCAGCGGGTAACCGCGGTTGACAATATAGAGTTTGCGCGCCTTGACCGATGGCGCGTCATAAAGAACCACTGCCGCTTCGTTCGCGGAACGGAAATCAGCAGCGCCGGCGGCTACGGCGTGGCTGAAAGCCAGTGCCGCCGCAACAATCAGGCTGCGCGCGCCGGTCATGGTCTCAGTTCGGCGTGCCGGCCTTCGCCTGTTCCTGCTGCAACTGGCGGAGGCGTTCCTGGTAGGCCGCGTCGAAGTTCATGTGCTGGAGCATCACCGGCGGAAATCCCGCACGCGCCATCAGGCTCGCAACGGCTTCGCGGGCATAGGGCAGCAGCGTATTCGGGCACAATACGCCGAGCACCGCGTCAAGCTCCTGCGGCGGCAGATTGACAATGCGGAAAACGCCGGCCTGGGCAACCTCGATCAGGAACGCTGTTTTGTCCTTGAGTTTGGCGGTGACCGTCACCGTCAGCACTGCCTCAAAAAGCCCGGCCTGCTCAAGCGGCGCGGCGGCGTTATGAACTTTGATTTCGATCTGCGGCGATTCACTTTCAAGGAAGATTTTCGGCGCATTGGGAATTTCCAGCGACAAATCCTTCAGGTAAATCTTCTCGATGCCGAATTGCGGTTGCTCCTGCTCACTCATTGCCTGATTTCCTGGGAAGGGGTTAACAATAGTTTCATGAAGCAAGCAGTGGATCCAGCTTGCCGGCGCGATCCAGCGCGGCCAGATCATCGTAACCGCCGACATGGGTGTCGCCGATGTAAATCTGCGGCACCGTGCGGCGGCCGGTTTTTTCCATCATGTCGGCGCGCTGCGCCGGATCAAGATCAATTCGAACCTTGTCGATTTCAGCGCCCTTGCTCTGCAGCAGGCGTTCGGCCATCTGACAGAACGGACAGACTGCAGTGGTATACATGCGGACTTTGGCCATGATGGCACTTACCGCTTATCGAGGGGCATGCCGGCCTGCTGCCAGGCGCCGATGCCGCCGCTCAAACTGACTGATTCGCCGAAACCGTTGCGGCGGAGTACTTGCACAGCCACGTCGGAACGCGTGCCGCTGCCGCAGGCCACGATAATCGAACGGCCCTTGAATTTTTCAAGATCCTTGAGCCGCTCAGCCAGCTGCTTTTCGGGTATGTGCCGGGCGCCGGTAATGTGGCCGGCCTCGAATTCGCCGGTATCGCGCAGGTCCAGCACCAGCGCATCCTTGCGATTGATCAACTGCACCGCCTCGGCGACGCTGACTTCGCGGCCCGCACGGAAGGGACGCATCACCAAGGGCCACAACAGCATCGCGCCGGTGGCAATGGCGCCGCCGAACAACATCATGTTGAACGGATTTTTTTGCAAAAAAACGAAAAAAGCTTCCATCGAAGGCATTATTTAAGGCCCGGAACGTGAGCAGGATGTTGAAAAACTCCAGAACATCGCTTCAACTTGGCATTATCGATTTTCAACCCTCATAAAATCAAAGGTTTGCACGCGTGTGCGCTTGGTCGCTGCGCTCCCCACGCGCTCGCGCATCACTTTTTCAACAACCTGTTAGGTGCGGATTCTATCAGAGGACGAAATCTTGACGGGTATTCGCGGGCAAAGCGCTGCAGATCACGTTCGAATTCCGGCGGCGCGGCGGGATAAACATGCCGCGCCCGGGCATGAAGCGCCCGCGCCTCCGGCAGCCGGTCGGCCAATGCCAGCAGCAACACCTGTTTGTAAACCAATGGGGCAGCCGGGGTAAATCGCATGGCCTGACCATTCAGCAGCAATCGGCCGGAAAGATTATCTGTTTCGACCGCCATTGGCAGTGCCGAGGCCAATTCAACATAGGGAGTCAATACCGAATTCTGATGCAATCGTGCCATCAGCGCCGGAACATCCACACCGCGGAACTGGTCGGTCGCGGGACGAAACACCCATTCCAGTTGTCGATAGTCGATCCATAAAAACGCAAGATTCCAGGTGCCGACGAAAATCACTGCAGCAGCAAAAACACGCCCGAGTCTCGCCAGCTGCAGCTTGAATACCGGCCCCATGCCGAGTCCCAGCAACAACGCTGCAAGGCCGAGAAAATTCGCATACCAGAGCGGGTACTCCAGCATGCTGTGAATTCCGAATACCGCCAGCGTCGTCAACAGCCACCATTGACCGGCATCCGGCCTGTTTCGCAGCACGACAACACCCCAGGCCGCCAGCGGCGTCAACAGCAGAATCAGGCCAATGACGCCGGTTTCCGTAAAAAACTGCAGCAGTATGTTGTGTGCATTGTTATAAAGCCCCAGAGGGGCGGTCACGCCGGGTTCAGCAATAAAATCAAAATAACGTTCGGCAAACGCCCCCCAGCCGACGCCAAAAACCGGATGGTTGAGCGCAATCGACCAAGCGGCGCCCCAAAGCCCGATACGATCCGTAACACTGGCTGCGCCGGAAAACAGGCGTTCAATCGCCGTAACCGTTTCACGTTGAGGCGGATTGAGCCAGCCCGCTCCGACCGCCGTCTGCATCGCGTAATGCAATATCAGGAAAAGGCCGGTCAACAAAAACAAACGCTGCCCTGCGCGGTCGCCGCCTGAAAATCGCAACCATGCAGCACAACCAAAAGCCGCGAGCAGATACAGCCAGGGGCTGCGCGAGCCCGAAACACCCAGCACAAACAACAGCGGCAGGCTGAAGATGGCCGCCAACGTCAGCGACAAGCGATTGCGACTGTGCAGATACGCCAGACTCAGCAGGCCCAGTGTCGTATAGGCGGCAAAATGGTTGGTCTGCACCAGATTGCCGAATATCGCAGCCCCGTGCAGTCGCACAATAAAAGCATTCAGCGGCGTAACCACATTGAAATACTGGACCACACCGATCGCCGCACTGAGCAGCGCGCCCCCGGCAAGGCCGGCTGCAACGACCGCAAATACGGTATCCCCGCCGCACACCCGCAACAGCGCCCGTGCAGCAATCATCAACAACCCCGCCCACACCAGATATAACGCGCCGGTCAGTGCGTAGCCGAAATATGGCGACCACCCAAGTACGCCATGCACGATTAACAGCAGGGCCAGCGCAAAAGGCGACATCGCGATCAACGGCACCCCGGAAGAATCCCAGGCACGGCGATCCAGCAGTACGATCATCACGCCCAGTCCCAGCGCAAACGCCAGCCACTCGGTGTAAAAGGATGTCAGCGGAAAACGATGAACCGGCTGCAGAAACGGCGCCACGCACAGCAGCACGACAAAGATCAGGCTCGCGTAAATCAGCGGTCCGCGCGCAGAAACCGGGTTCAAAGACAGTACCGGATGGTCATGTGGCGGATGCCGGCGTACGCCGGAGAAGGATTGAACACTGCAACCAGTTCGGTCATGACGCTGCCGGTGCCGCCCAAGCCTGTGGAAATGAATTAGAATTATACTGCATCGTATTTTTTGAAAAACATCATTAAAATCATGAAGATAACTCCTGTCCTGCTGGTCATCCTCGATGGCTTCGGTCATCGCGAAGCGTGCGATGACAACGCCATCTGCCAGGCGCGCAAACCGCACTGGAATTTCCTGTGGAAAACGGCGCCGCACACCATCATCGACGCCTCCGAAAAATGGGTCGGTCTGCCGGCGCAGCAAATGGGCAATTCCGAAGTCGGCCACATGAACATCGGCGCCGGCCGCGTGGTGTACCAGGACTACACCAAAATCGAACACGCCATCGAAACCGGTGAATTCGCTGCCAACGCGGCGCTCAATGCCGCAATCGTCCAGGCGCGCCACGGCGCACTGCACGTGCTCGGCCTGCTGTCGCCGGGCGGCGTGCACAGTCACGAGTCGCAGATTCACGCGCTGCTGGATCTTGCCGCCAAAGGCGGGGCAAAACAGATTTACGTGCATGCGTTTCTCGATGGCCGCGATACACCGCCGCAAAGCGCAGAAGCCTCGCTGGTTGCGCTGCAGGACAAATGCGCGGCGTTGGGCAATGCGCGCATCGCTTCCATCTGCGGCCGTTATTTCGCGATGGACCGCGATCAGCGCTGGGAGCGCATGCAGCCGGCCTATGACCTGATTACCGACGGCGCAGCGGTTTTTTCCGCGCCGGATGCGCTCGCCGGCCTCAAAGCCGCCTACGCCCGCGGTGAAACCGATGAATTCGTCAACGCTACCGCCATCGTACCCGAGGGCATGCGGGCCGCCCGCATCGATGACGGCGACGCCGTGGTGTTCATGAACTTCCGTTCCGATCGCGCCCGGCAATTGACAACCGCATTGACCGACCCCAAGTTCAGCGGGTTCGCGCGCAAACGTGCGTTGAAGACCGGTTATTACTGCACGCTGACCTGCTACGGTGAAGATTTCGCACACCTGCCCGCAGCGTTCGGGCCGCAGCAGATCAACGAAGGTTTGGGCGAATACCTGGCGCAGCAGGGACTGCGCCAGTTGCGCATTGCCGAGACGGAAAAGTACGCTCATGTCACCTACTTCTTCAACGGTGGCGTGGAAACACCTTACCCCGGTGAAGACCGCATTCTTGTCCCGTCACCCAGGGTCGCGACCTATGACCTGCAACCCGAGATGAGCGCGCGCGAAGTCACCGACAAGCTGGTCGCGGCCATCCAGTCGCGCAAATACGATGCCATCGTCTGCAACTACGCCAATGGCGACATGGTCGGTCATACCGGCAATCTTGCTGCGGCAACACGCGCGATTGAAGTGCTCGATGAATGCATAGGCCGCATCGTCGAGGCCATGCGCGACAGCGGCGGCGAAGTGCTGATCACCGCGGATCACGGCAACGCTGAAACCATGCGCGATGAACAATCGCAACAGCCGCACACCGCCCACACCCTCAATCTGGTGCCGCTGCTCTATATCGGCCGCAAGGCGCGCATCGCCGATGGCGGCGCACTGCAGGATGTTGCGCCCACGCTGCTGGCGATGATGGGACTGCCCAAGCCCGCAGTGATGACCGGGCGCTCGCTGCTCGAGTTTGCGTGACCGGTTTCGTCCGTCTGCTGCTGTTGCTGTCTTTTATTGCGCTGGGGCAGGCCGCAGCCGGTGCTGCCAAACCCGCGCAAACGCCGGACGATGTGCGCGAACAGCGGCGCGAACTGCGCGAACGCATCACGGCAATGCAGAAAAAACTCGATGCCGCGGAAGAAAGCCGCGGTGAAGCCTCCGACGCGTTGCGCGAATCCGAGCAGGCGATCTCCGAAGCCAATCGCGAACTGCGCCTGCTGAGCGCGCAATCCCGCGAATCCAATGCCCGGCTGGCAGTGCTGCAAAAATCATCGCGGGAAACTGGCAACGCCTTGCGCATACAGCAGGACCTGCTGGGCCGGATGCTGCGCCGGCAGTACCTGCAAGGGCAGTCCGATGCGCTGCGCCTGACGCTCAGCCGCGAAAATCCCAATGAGATGGCGCGCCAGTTGCAATACCTGTCCTACATTGCCCGTTCCCGCGCCAGTCTGGTGGACGGTTTGCGCAGCAACCTGCGTGAAATCGACCGTCTAAAAGCTGAAATCGCCGAAGAGGCCGCGGCCATCGGCCGCATCGCTGCCGAGCAGATCGCGCAGCGCAAACGCCTCGAACAGGAAAAGCGCGCCCGCGCCACCGTGCTGTCACGGGTGTCCCGCGACATTCGCGCCCGGCAGCGTGAAATACGCAGCATGCAGTCCAACGAAAACCGGCTGACCCGTCTCGTCGACCAGCTGGCCAGGCTGATGAGCAAACCGCCAGCCACCAGCCCACCGCGTCAGCGCTCCGAGAATGTGCCGTCCAATCAAAGTGACGGCAACCCGTTTGCCGCGCTGCGCGGCAAACTGGCATTACCGGTGCGCGGGGAACTTGGCAGCCGCTTTGGCAGTCCACGTCAAGGTGGGGGCGTAACCTGGAAAGGACTGTTCATCGCCGCCAAACCCGGTGAAGACGTACGGGCCGTAGCCGGCGGCAGGGTGGTTTATGCCGACTGGCTGCGCGGTTTCGGCAACCTGCTGATTGTGGACCATGGTGACAATTACATGACGCTGTATGCCAACGCCGAAGCCCTGCTCAAACAGGTCGGCGACATGATCCGCGGCGGTGATGCCGTGGCTACCGTAGGCAACAGCGGCGGCAACCCCGAATCAGGTTTATACTTTGAAATGCGTCACGAAGGCAGGCCTTTCGACCCCCTCGGCTGGGTCAAGTTACGATAGTCGTTACTGGTCAGTCGTTACTGGTTTCCGTTTAGTCGTCACCGTAGTCATACAAGCCGCAATCCACGGCAGGAGCATTTAGATGCGCAGCAAATTCAGTCAGGCAGGATTGGTGGTCGCCGGTGTGTTGATCGGCGTCGCGATCAGCCTTAATTATTCGGCCATCGCCCAGCGCGGGACCGCGGCCTCAACGCCGTTGCCGATCGAGGAATTGCGCGCCTTCACCGAAGTGTTCGGCCGCGTGAAATCCGATTACGTCGAACCGGTGGAAGACAAAAAACTGATCAGCGAAGCCATCAACGGCATGCTGACCGGGCTCGACCCGCACTCCGCCTACCTCGATCAGGAAGCTTTCCGCGAGCTGCAGGTCGGCACCCAGGGTGAATTCGGCGGCCTCGGCATTGAAGTCGGCATGGAAGACGGCTTTGTGCGCGTGGTGTCCCCGATCGACGACTCACCCGCCTCCCGCGCCGGCATCAAGGCCGGCGACCTGATCGTCAAACTTGATGAAACCTCGGTCAAAGGCATGACGCTGAACGATGCGGTCAAACGCATGCGCGGCAAGCCCGACACCCCGATCGTGCTCACCATCGTGCGCAAAGGGGAAACCAAACCTTTGGTGGTCACGCTGACCCGTGCCGTCATCAAGATCCAGAGCGTCAAATCCAAGCTGCTGGAACCGGGATACGCCTATGTGCGCGTCAGTCAGTTCCAGGAACACACCGGCGACACGCTGGCGCGTGCCGTCGAACGCATGTTCAAGGAAAACAAGGGGCCGATGAAGGGCATGGTGCTCGATTTACGCAATGATCCGGGCGGACTGCTCAACGGCGCGGTTGCGGTCTCCGCTGCATTCCTGCCGAAAGACGCACTGGTCGTTTACACCGATGGCCGCACCGAAGATGCCAAAATGAAATTGAACGCCACGCCCGAGCATTATGTGCGCGGCCGCAACAAGGAAGATTTCCTGAAAGTGCTGCCGAAAGAGGCGAAAACCGTGCCGATGGTGGTATTGGTCAACGGCGGATCAGCCTCGGCCTCGGAGATCGTCGCTGGCGCATTGCAGGATCATGAGCGCGCCGTCATCATGGGTCAGCAGACGTTCGGCAAGGGTTCGGTTCAGACCATACTGCCGCTGGGCAACAATACCGCAATCAAACTCACCACTGCGCGGTATTACACCCCCAAGGGCCGTTCGATCCAGGCCAAGGGCATCACGCCGGATATCCCGCTGGATGAATTCGCCACTGACCGCTCGGCGCTGAAACTGCGTGAAGCCGATCTGACCAAACATCTGACCGAAAGCAATGCCACCGAAAAGCCTGCTGACAAAGCAGAGGCTGCTGCCAAGTCGGCGGAGAAATACCGCTTTACCCCGGCGCCGCGGCCCAAGGTCGAAGACGAAAAAACGCTGCGCCCCGAACCCGGCGCCATCGTATCGCCCGACGATTACGAACTGAATCAGGCGGTGGCTTTCCTGAAAAGCCGGTCAGTGACCAAAACCAACTGATCCATGCTGCTTCCGACAACGCCCGGACAATCCGGGCGTTGTTGTTTGCGGCGATCGCAAACGATAAAGTCACGGGATGGACGACCATCAACTGCTGCGTTACAGCCGGCACATTCTGCTGCCGGAAATCGGCATCGAAGGCCAGCAACGTCTGCTCGACTCGCACGCTCTGCTGATCGGCGCCGGCGGTCTCGGTTCACCGGCTGCGTTGTACCTCGCCTCCGCCGGGGTCGGCACGCTGACCATCTGCGACGGCGACGTGGTTGACCTGACCAACCTGCAACGCCAGATCGTGCATCGTGAAGCATCTGTCGGCGACAACAAAGTGGATTCGGCGCGCGACACCCTGCTCGGGCTCAACCCTGCGATCCGCATCAACACCGTGGCTGAGCGGGTTGCCGGCGACAAACTGCACTCACTGGTGGCAGCGGCCGACGTCGTGCTCGACGGCAGCGACAATTTCGCAACCCGCCATGCGGTGAACCGTGCCTGCGTGCAGGCGCGCAAACCGCTGGTGTCAGGCGCCGGCATCCGCTTTGATGGCCAGCTGGCGGTGTTTGATCTGCGCAGCACGAACGCGCCGTGTTATGCCTGCCTGTTTCCGGAAGCGGGGGAGACCGAAGAAATGCGCTGCGCGGTGATGGGCGTTTTTGCGCCGCTGGTCGGCATCATCGGCACCATGCAGGCTGCCGAAGCGCTGAAAATCCTGATTGGTGCAGGGCAGCCGCTGAACGGACGTCTGTTGCTGCTCGACGCGCTGAACATGGACGTGCGCACCATCAGCCTGAAAAAAGATCCCGCCTGTCCCGTGTGTGCGGCGCGTTAAACCGCACACCGGACATGCAACGTTCAGGTGGTCTGGGTCATGTCGAGCGAGTCCCCGGCTGAATCAGGGGCTTCGCCCTCCCGTGGCGGTACGGGACTGATGCCGCTGACCAGCGCTTCGAGATCCCGTGCCACCCGATCATAGTCCGGCGCATTGCGGCTGATCATCTGCAGCAGCAGTCGCGACGGGAAATCAGCCAATGTCTCCGCATGATTGGAACGGATACGCGAAGCCGTTTCCAGCGTCGGACGGACATGGGTGAACTTGAATCCCGCCTTCGAATTCTCGATTGAGTCCACAATTGCCAGTTGCGCGCGCGCCACACCGATCAACAGTTGCGCGAGTTGCTGGGTGGTTACTTCCGCCATGATTTTCTCCTCGTCTTGGAATCAATAATCAGGCGAGCACGCCTTCCATCAACTGCTTCCATTGCCGCTGCCAGAGTTCCGCCGGATCGCGCCTGAATCCGCTTTTCGCATATTGGTGCCAGCGTCCTGCGACAAAGCTCATCAGCGCATTGGCCTGGGCCATGAGATCGACGTCAGCAGCCACTTCCTTCTGGGTAACGGCAAAACGCAGCGACTGCTTCAGTGCCGCTTCGATGCGGTCATGAATCTGGTTGATGCGCGACTGCAGCGCCGCATCCTCGGTGACCAGCGCATTGCCGATCAGCACCCGCGTCATGCCGCGGTTTTTCTGCGCGAAGCCGAGCAGCATGGTCATGATCGCCTCGGTCTGGCGCAAACCGCTCTGCTCTTCGC
>JAKFUJ010000312.1 GCA_021732805.1 Betaproteobacteria bacterium
GCACAAGTTTCCGGCGTTCACCGCCAGCGTCTGCAACCTGCGGCCGACGTCACGCGGCCATGTGCGCATCACATCCGGCGATCCGCGCGCCCATCCGGCGATTGCGCCGAACTACCTGTCGACAGCGGAAGACCGCGCGGTGGCCGCCAATGCCATCCGGCTGACACGGCGCATCGTCAACGAATCCACGGCGCTGCAACCGCATATGCCGGAGGAGTTCATGCCGGGGCCGCAATACCAGAGCGAACAGGAACTGGTGCAGGCGGCAGGGCAGATCGGCACCACGATTTTTCATCCCGTCGGTACCTGCAAAATGGGGCGGGAGGATGATGCGACGGCGGTGGTGGATCCGCAGTTGCGGGTGCGCGGCATTTCCGGGCTGCGCGTGATCGATGCCTCGGTGATGCCGAATGTCACCTCGGGCAACACCAATGCGCCGACGATGATGATTGCCGAGCGTGGCAGCCGGATGGTGCGTTCTGCGCAGGGATCAGTTCAATGATTTCGATGAGGAGGCTGTCATGAATATAGTTAAAAACGGCGTGGCATGGGGGATTGCTGTCGGATTGGTGCTGGTCAGCAGTCATGCCCATGCGCAAAGCGCGTGGAAACCCGAACGCAATATCGAGATCGTCGTCGGTTCCAGCGCCGGCACCGGCACCGACCGCACCGCGCGGTTGATTCAGAAAATCTGGCAGGAGCAGAAAGCGCTGCCGGTGCCTGCCGTGGTCGTCAACAAGCCGGGCGGTGGTGGCGCAGTGAGCTGGGCCTATCTCGGTCCCAAGGCCGGTGACGGCCATTTCCTGCTGGTGACGTCGTACAACCTGGTGACCAACCACATCACCGGCCGCAGCAGCGTCAATTACACCGATTTCACGCCGATTTCGCTGCTGATCAGCGAGTACATCGGTTTTGCGGTGCGCACCGAGTCGCCGTATAAAAACATCGCCGATCTGGTGAAAGCGCTGAAGGAAGATCCGGCTTCGGTCAGCATCGGCACTTCGAGCAGCGCCGGCGGCGCCAACCATATCGCCGTCGGTCTGCTGGCGAAGGCTGCGGGCGCCGATGTCAAAAAACTGAAAGTGGTGATTTACAACGGTGGCGGCGAGGCGCTGGCCGCGGTGCTCGGCGGCCATGTGGCGTTGTGGGTGAATTCGGCTTCGTCGCTGGCGCCGCCTTATGCCGCTGGCACGATCCGTCCGCTGGCCATTGCTGCACCGCAGCGTCTGCCGGGTCCGCTGGCGAATCTGCCGACGGCGAAGGAGGCGGGCCTGAATGTGGTTGCCGACAACTGGCGGCTGGTGATCGCTCCCAAAGGGTTGAGCGCGCCGCAGATCGCCTATTGGAACAATGCCTTCAAGTCGCTGACGCAGAGCAAGGAATGGAACGATGAGCTGGCCGCTGCGCAGATGTCGAACAGCTACCGCAACAGCGCCGACACCACGCGTTATATCGCCGGGGAATACGACGATATCAAGGGCATCCTGACGGAACTGGGGCTGGCGAAGGCCCCGGTCAAATAGACGTCTGGACGAAAAAGTGGAGGGGAGCGGTGCCCGCAATGGGTGCATGAAGGGGGCCAGGCGTCTCTGATTCACGACATCGGGGCCGGGAGGACGGCACACGCCCGGTATTTCGTCTATCATGCCGCCACGCTTCAGTGGGTTATCGGGGTAATCCGCAAGCGCTCGACGAGCGTTGCAGCAAGCTGGATGTCAACCTTGCGCACCACCTGCGCGTTTTAGCACCCAGTGGCAAACGTTTGCCACTGCCTTCACTTTCAATCTCCTGGAGAACCAAATGACCAAACTGTTTGCTACCATCATCGCCGCTGTGTTCGCCACCGTTGCCGTCGCTCCGGCGTTCGCTGCAGAGGCCAAAAAAGACGAAATGAAAAAAGAAATGAAAAAAGACGAAATGAAGAAAGACGAAATGAAGAAAGACATGAAAAAAGATGAAATGAAGAAAGACATGAAAAAAGACGAAATGAAGAAAGACATGAAAAAAGACGAAATGAAGAAGTAATCGTCTTTGTTTTCAGAAAGGCAGGGCATCAGCCCTGCCTTTTTTAATTTGAATGACTGATTTGTACCGCTGATTGTCAGAACGCGAAGCGTCGCATACCGCCGTCGACCGGCATCAGAGTGCCGGTGATGAAAGACGCCAGCGGCGAGGACAGGAACACCGCCAGCGCCGCGAGTTCCTCGGGTTCGCCGTAACGACCGACCGGAATATCGTGGGCGGATTCTTTGGCCCGGAATTCATCCGAATATTTGCGGCGGATCTGCTCGCTCATGATGCGTCCCGGCGGGATGCAGTTGACGGTGATGCCGTGTTTGCCGACTTCACGCGACAGGCCTTTCGACCACGCATGCACTGCCGCCTTTGCCGGACTGGCGGCGAGCAGCGCGTCCGGTTCGGATTTGCCGGAAATGTTGATGACACGGCCCCAGCGGCTCTTGATCATGTCGGGCAGCACGGCATGCGTGAGTTGCCGCACACGGGTGAAATTCAGGGTGATTACGCTGTCCCATTCCTCTTCCGGCGCATCAATGGGGATGGCGGGGCGGCTGCCGCCGGCGCTGTTGATCAGGATGTCAATTCGCCCCAGGGCTTTGCGCGCGGCATCCGCGAGCCGTTGCGGTGCGCCGTCTTGCATGATGTCGGTTGCGACGACGGTCGGCGCTGCGCCTCCGGCTGCGGAGATTTCCTGCGCCAGTAATTCAAGCAGCTTGGTGCGCCGGGCGGCGACGCAGACTTTCACACCTTCAGCCGCCAGCATTTTGGCGATGGCGCGGCCGATGCCCTGACTAGCGCCGGTGACGAGCGCGGTTTTCCCTTTGAGTTGCAGATCCATCGGCAGCGATCCTTTTAAAAATAGTGATGAATGATGAGTGATGAGCGAAAGGCGTCGCGGCAAAGGTTTTCCGCCCATCACTCATCATTCCGCACTCATCGTTATCCTTTCAGCCATGTCTTGCACGCAATCCACAGTTTGCGCACGGGTGTCAGCGAGGTGCGGTGGGTCAGCACGCGGCAGCCGTCGGCGCGGATTTCTTCGAGCAGTGTACGGTAGATAGCGGCCATGATGATGCCGGGCAGTTGCGCCTTGCGGTCCTGTTGCGGCAGTTGGGCGAAAGCCCGGTCATAGGTGGCGAGCGCGCGTTCGACCTGCTGTTCCATCAACCGGCGGAACGCCTCATTGCCGCTGTTCTGTGCGTTGGCATGAACAATCTGCGAGGCATCGATGCCGGCGTTGGCCAGTTCGTCCAGCGGCAGATAGACACGGTTGCGGCGCGCGTCTTCGCCGATGTCGCGGATGATATTGGTCAACTGGAACGCAAGTCCGAGATCGGCCGCATATTCCAGCGTGCGCGGGTCGGTGTAGCCGAATATCCGCGCCGACATCAGACCGACAATGCCGGCGACACGGTGGCAGTACAGTTTCAGCGTATCGAAATCCGGATAGCGGTTGTATTCGAGGTCCATCGCCATGCCCTCGATCACCGTCAACAACTGGTTTTCGGTAAGTCCGAAGGGTTTGATGACATCGGCCAGGGCCCGTGTCACCGGATGCTGCGGATTCCCGGCATAAAGCCGGGCCACTTCTTCGCGCCACCAGATGAGCTTGGTGCGTGCAACACCGGGATCGGTGCATTCATCGACGACATCATCGACTTCGCGGCAATAGGCATACAGCGCGGTGATCGCGCGCCGGCGCTCCGGCGGCAGGAACATGAAGCTGTAATAGAAGCTTGAGCCGCTGGCGGCAGCTTTTCCCTGGCAGTATTGATGCGGATTGATCATCAGTTACCCGTCAAAGACCTGGCCAGCATCAGCACCCAGTCCGGTCTGGTCAGCACCGGGCGGTGGCGGAACACGTCGCCGTCAACCGCGGAAATTTTGCTCAGGATGCGGTCGCCGCCGGCAATGATGGTGCGCATTTCGAGCCCGATGCGGCCCTTGAGGATGCGTCCCAGTGGCTTGCCCGAGTACAGCAATTCGCGGCTGCGCTGCACCTGAAAGGCCATGAACTGCGGCCAGTCGCCGCCGGCGTCGCCATTCGCAATCTGCTGTTCGCCGATGCCGTAGCGCTGCATTTCGTCCTGCGGGAAATACACTCGGTCTTTTTGCCAGTCGATGGCCACATCCTGCCAGAAGTTGATCAATTGCAGGCTGGTGCAGATGGCGTTGGAGTATTCGAGGTTTTTTGCGCTGGCCTCGCCGTAGAGCACCAGCAGCAGCCGACCCACCGGATCGGCGGAACGGTGGCAGTAGTCGAGGACGTCGGCATAGGTTGCATAACGTTTGGTGGTGACGTCCTGCGCGAATGCCGACAGCAGGTCGTGGAACGCCGCCAGCGGCAGCCGGTGTTCACGGATGATCGCGGCGAGATCGGCGAACCAGGCAATGGCCGGCGCTTCGCCGCGTTCGATGCGCTGCAGTTCATGGGTGAAACCGGCCAGTTGCGCCAGTCGCTCGGCGTCGGGCGCATGTCCTTCGTCGGCAAAGTCGTCGGCTTCCCGCGCGAAGCGGTAAATCAGGGCAATCGGGCGCCGCAGGCGGCGCGGCAGCAGTACGGAGGCGACAGGAAAGTTTTCGTAGTGGTCGACGCCCACGGGATCCGGAAAAGAGTGTGCCATCAATGGCTTGGCGCGATTTACGAGGCCGGTCAGCGAGCCGGGACCATGTCGCTAAAGCCGGGAGTATATTACAATCAAGGAGTTGCAAAAGATGTCCAAAACGGGCGTCAAATGAGGCGGCAAGCGGCCCGGCCAGTGTGGGAGCATGTTGCAGTGCGAAAGTGGCGGAATTGGTAGACGCACCAGATTTAGGTTCTGGCGCCGAAAGGCGTGTGGGTTCGAGTCCCTCCTTTCGCACCAGGCCGCCGCTGATTATATGAACTTACAGGGAATGATTTGATGCAAGCGAATTTGGAAACACTGGGCAGCCTGGAACGCAAATTGAACATTGCGGTGCCGATGGCTGAAATCGACAGCGAAGTGGAGTCGCGGCTGAAAAAGCTGACGCGCACCGTAAAAATGGCCGGCTTCCGGCCGGGCAAGGTGCCGTTCAAGGTGGTGGCGCAGCAATACGGCCCGCAGGTGCGCCAGGAGGTGCTCGGCGACACGCTGCAGAAAACCTTCGGCGATGCAGTGCAGGCGCAAAAGCTGCAGGTCGCCGGCTACCCGAAATTTGATGCCGCGCCGCCGGCCGATGGCGCCAATGAATTCCAGTACAGCGCGACGTTCGAGGTTTATCCGGAAGTCGTGGTCGGTGATGTCGCCAAATCCACGGTGACGCGTTCGACACTGGAAGTGGCTGATGCCGATATCGACAAGACGCTGGACATCATGCGCAAGCAGCGCGTGATTTACGAGGTGGCTGCGCGTGCGGCAGAAAATGATGACCGCGTGACCATGGATTATGTCGGCAAGATCGACGGCGTCGAATTCGCCGGCGGCAAGGGCGAGGGCCAGAACGTGGTGCTGGGCTCAGGCCGTTTTCTGCCGGATTTCGAGAAGCAATTGCCGGGCATGAAGGCCGGCGACATCAAGAGTTTCGAGCTGAAATTCCCCGATGACTATGCGGGCAAGGAAGTCGCCGGAAAAACCGCAGTGTTCGAAGTCACGGTCAAGGACGTAGCGGCGCCGCAGTTGCCGGCGATCGATGCCGAATTCGCCAGGTCGCTGGGCGTCGAAGATGGTGACCTGACCAAGATGCGGGCCGAAGTGCGCGGCAACCTCGAGCGCGAGGTCAGGACGCGGCTGAAGGCACGGGTCAAGGAACAGGTGATGGATGCGCTGCTCGCAGCAACCAACCTTGAGGTGCCGAAGGCACTGGTTGACATGGAAATCGGACGGTTGCGCGATACGGCTAAGCAGGATCTGGCTTCGCGCGGCATTCCGGTGCGCGACGACATGCCGCTGCCGGATGACTTGTTCGAAAAACAGGCGCAGCGCCGCGTCAGCCTCGGCCTGATTCTCGGCGAGGTGGTGCGCAAGCAGAATCTGCAGGCGAGGCCGGAGCAAGTGCGTGCAGCGGTGGAAGAGCAGGCACAGAGCTACGAACACCCGCAGGAAGTGGTGAAATGGTTTTACCAGTCTCAGGAACGGCTGCGCGACATCGAAGGCATGGTGCTTGAAGAGAATGTCGTGACCTGGTCGTTGGCGACGGCGAAAGTCGAAGACAAGGCAATTACCTTTGATGAACTGATGGGGAATGCAAAATGAAGCGTTACTTCGAGCCGCAGGCAATGATGGAGCCGCAAGGTCTGGGCATGATCCCGATGGTGATCGAGCAGAGCGGCCGCGGCGAGCGCGCGTACGACATCTATTCGCGCCTGCTGAAAGAGCGGGTGGTGTTTCTGGTCGGTCCGGTGAATGAAGTCACCGCCAACGTGATAGTCGCCCAGTTGCTGTTTCTGGAGTCGGAGAATCCCGACAAGGACATTTCCTTCTACATCAATTCACCGGGCGGTTCGGTGTCCGCCGGTTTGGCCATTTACGACACCATGCAGTTCATCAAGCCGGATGTGTCCACGCTGTGCGTGGGACAGGCGGCCAGCATGGGCGCGTTGCTGCTGACGGCGGGAGCCAAAGGCAAACGGTTTTGCCTGCCCAATTCGCGGGTGATGATTCATCAGCCGATGGGCGGATTCCAGGGGCAGGCGTCGGATATCGAGATTCATGCCCGGGAAATCCTGTTCCTGAAGGGCAAATTGAACGAAATCATGGCCAAACATTCCGGCCAGAGCATTGATGCCATAGGACGCGACACCGACCGCGACAACTTCCTTTCTGCGGAACAGGCGGTAAACTACGGTCTGGTGGATAAAGTGCTGAGCAGCCGGACGGATGGCGTTGCGGCGATCAAGTAGCCGATCAAGCCGGATCAGGCAGGGCAAGGAAGCAGCAGGGGGTGACTGTCGGAGCGGAATTTTTACGGGCGCCGACGGTCACAAGGTAACAGTCGATAAAGGGTTGCAGGCATGACCGAAAAAGTAAGCGGTGAAAAGCTGCTGTACTGCTCGTTCTGCGGGAAGAGCCAGCACGAAGTGCGCAAGCTCATCGCGGGACCGTCGGTGTTCATCTGTGACGAATGTATAGAGTTGTGCAACGACATCATCCGCGAGGAAACGCAGGGTGATCAGGGCAGCAAGGGCGCCAAGTCCGACCTGCCGGTGCCGCATGAGATTCGCGACATCCTCAATCAGTATGTGATCGGCCAGGATGTCGCCAAGCGCATCCTGTCGGTGGCGGTTTATAACCATTACAAACGTCTGCGCAACGTCAGCAAGAATGACGACGTCGAGCTGGCGAAATCGAACATTCTGCTGGTCGGGCCGACCGGCTCGGGCAAGACACTGCTGGCGCAGACGCTGGCGCGGCTGCTCAACGTGCCGTTTGTGATGGCCGATGCGACCACGCTGACTGAAGCCGGTTATGTCGGCGAGGATGTCGAAAATATCATCCAGAAGCTGCTGCAGAAGTGCGACTACGACGTCGAGAAAGCGCAGCGCGGCATCGTTTACATCGACGAAATCGACAAGATTTCGCGCAAGTCCGACAATCCCTCGATCACCCGCGATGTGTCGGGCGAGGGCGTGCAGCAGGCCCTGCTGAAACTGATCGAGGGTACCATTGCCTCGGTACCGCCGCAGGGTGGTCGCAAGCATCCGAACCAGGAATTCGTGCAGGTTGATACCACCAACATCCTGTTCATCTGCGGCGGCGCGTTCGGCGGCCTCGACAAGATCATCCGCGACCGTTCGGAGAAAAGCGGCATCGGTTTCGGCGCCGACGTGCGCAGCAAGGACAGTCGCAAGGACATGGCGATCGTCTTGCGCGATGTTCAACCCGAAGATCTGATCAAGTACGGCCTGATTCCGGAGTTCGTCGGTCGGCTGCCGGTGGTGGCCACGCTGGAAGAGCTCGATGAGGTGGCGCTGATTGAAATCCTGACACAGCCGAAAAACGCACTGCTCAAGCAGTTCCAGAAAATGTTCAGAATGGAAGGCGTCGAGCTTGAGGTTCGAGATGCCGCCTTGCGCGCCATCGCGCGCAAGGCGCTGGAGCGCAAGACCGGAGCACGCGGTCTGCGTTCGATCATCGAACACACGCTGCTGAACACGATGTTTGATCTGCCGTCGCTGGAAAACGTGGTCAAGGTCGTCGTCGATGAAGGCACCATCACCAGCGATGCGCCGCCTTTGCTCATCTACTCGGATCAGCCCAAAGTTGCCGGATCAACCGTCTGACGAAAATGCGGGTGCAATTGACCCGCGCATCTGGTTTTTGCTTCGCTACAGTCGGGGCGGCAGCGGTGACGCTGTCGCAATCCCGTATTTCCGGCGGGCGCTTGATTTGGTCTGCCATGCCCCAAGCTGCAACATACGCAATACCCATTTTGACTCTTTCAGGTGACGCCGATGAATGACCAAACAAGCAATGAAAACAGCAAGTTGGAAATGCCCCTGCTCCCGTTACGGGATGTAGTGGTGTTCCCGCATATGGTCATTCCGCTGTTTGTGGGAAGACCCAAATCAATCAAGGCGCTGGAAACCGCGATGGAAGCGGGGAAAAGCATCGTACTGGTGGCGCAGAAATCCGCGGCCAAGGACGAGCCTGCGCCGGACGACCTCTACGATGTCGGCAGCATTGCCAATATCCTGCAGATGCTCAAGCTGCCGGACGGCACGGTCAAAGTGCTGGTCGAAGGCAGCCAGCGCGCGCGTATCCACAGCGTTGAAGATGTCAAAACCCATTTCACGGTGCAGGCCACGCCGATCGACAGCGACCCGGCCACGGACAGCGAAACCGAGGCAATGCGGCGCACGATGATTCAGCAGTTCGACCAGTATGTGAAGCTGAACAAGAAAATTCCGCCGGAGATACTGACTTCACTGGCCGGGATTGATGAGGCAGGACGCCTCGCGGATACCATTGCCGCGCATCTGCCGTTGAAGCTCGAGCAGAAGCAGGAAGTGCTGGAAATGATCAGCGTCAAGCTGCGCCTGGAGCACCTGCTGAAGGTGGTCGACGGCGAACTCGACATCCTGCAGGTGGAAAAGCGCATCCGCGGCCGCGTCAAGCGCCAGATGGAAAAAAGCCAGCGTGAGTACTATTTGAACGAGCAGGTAAAAGCGATCCAGAAGGAGCTGGGCGAGACCGAAGAGGGCGCGGACATCGACGAGATCGAGAAGCGCATCAAGGCCGCGCGCATGCCCAAGGACGCGCGCAAGAAAGCCGATGGTGAACTGAAGAAACTCAAGCTGATGTCGCCGATGTCGGCCGAGGCGACGGTGGTGCGCAATTACATCGACACGCTGATCGGCTTGCCGTGGCGCAAGAAAAGCAAGATCAGCGTGGACCTCAAGGTCGCGGACAAGGTCCTCGACGAGGATCACTATGGTCTGGAGAAGGTCAAGGAACGCATCGTCGAATACCTCGCCGTGCAGCAGCGCGTCGACAAACTGAAGGCGCCTATTCTGTGTCTGGTCGGGGCTCCAGGCGTCGGCAAGACTTCGCTCGGGCAGTCGATCGCGCGCGCAACCAACCGAAAATTCATCCGCATGTCGCTGGGCGGCGTGCGCGACGAAGCGGAAATCCGCGGTCATCGCCGGACTTATATTGGTTCCATGCCCGGCAAAATCCTCCAGAACATGACCAAGGTGGGTGTGCGTAACCCATTGTTTTTACTGGATGAAGTCGACAAAATGGGCATGGATTTCCGGGGCGATCCGGCGTCCGCCCTGCTCGAAGTGCTGGATCCCGAGCAGAATCACACCTTTGTTGACCACTACGTCGAGGTCGAGTACGACCTTTCGGACGTGATGTTTGTCGCCACTGCGAACACGCTGAACATTCCGGCAGCACTGCTCGACCGTATGGAAGTGATCCGGTTGTCAGGTTATACCGAGGATGAAAAAGTTCACATCGCCGAGCATCATCTGCTGCCGAAAACCATGAAAAACCATGGCCTGAAGCCGGAGCAACTGGTGGTGTCGGAGAGCGCGTTGCGCGACGTCGTGCGTTACTACACACGGGAAGCTGGCGTGCGCAGCCTCGACCGCGATATTTCCAAGATCTGCCGCAAGGTGGTCACCGAACTGGTGCGCAACGGCAAGGACAAGGAACGCAAAATCACGGTCAATGCGCGCAATCTCGAAAAGTACCTCGGTGTGCGCCGTTATTCGTTCGGTATTGCCGAGAAGAAAAACCAGATCGGCCAGGTCAACGGCTTGGCGTGGACGGAAGTCGGCGGCGAACTGCTGTCGATCGAAGCCGCGACCATGGTCGGCAAGGGCAAGATGACCACCACCGGCAAACTCGGCGAAGTGATGCAGGAATCGGTGCAGGCCGCGATGTCGGTCGTCCGCGC
>JAKFUJ010000433.1 GCA_021732805.1 Betaproteobacteria bacterium
ACAAAAAAGCCGGCGTGATGCTGGCCGGACTGGAAACCGCAGCCTCAATGCAATCGAGTCTGTTCACCGGCGAACAGCAGGCCCGCGGCACACGCCTGATGACGGCCATGGACGTCATCAACAAAACCTACGGCATGAGCACCGCGACGTTTGCCGGCGCCGGCATTGCGCAACCCTGGCGCATGCAGTCTGCACGCCGGTCGCCACGCTGCACCACACGCTGGGATGAACTCGCCGTGGCCTGTTGAGTGCAGCCGAAAAACAGCGTAAATAGCGCTTTCAGGCGATCGCAGGCGAGTCGATTTTCGTCCGGGTTCGGACGAACCTGCTGATCAAGCTATTTTTATGTTCGCTATCGTACAGAGTTTTCGCGGACGGAAATCTAGTATTTTTATGTTGCGCCGATCAGAACTTAACCATGGAGAACGAAAATGAAAAGTATCCTGGACCACGGATTCCACTACACCAATAGCGTCGAAACTGATTTAAAGAAAACCTTTGCGAGAGTACGTCGCGAGATATGCCGGCTCAAGCGGGCTGAAACTGCTGTTAATGAGGAGGCCTCAACCAAGGTATTGCAAATCGCGGCCCGGCGCACCGTTCTTCGCAATGGAGGCAGCGCGTTGTAACACGCGGGACATCTCACAATCGCAGTTCCGCTAATCCCGACCGCACACCCATCGGAGCCACACAAAACCGATGATGCCTGCCGTCAGTGATGCCGCCAGAATTGCCATTTTCGAGGCATTTATTGCATCTGCATTACCGGCAAATGCCAGATTGGTGATGAAAATCGACATCGTGAAACCGATGCCGCCGAGGATGCCGGCGCCCGCCACGTGTCGCCACGTCAGATCTTCCGGCAATCGTGTCAATCCAGCTGTGACCGCGACAAAACTCAGCAGCAACACCCCCAGCGGTTTACCCAGCAGCAATCCTGCGCTGATACCCAGGCTGTTGGCGCTGGCCAGACTCTGCATCCAGTCGGCGCCGATGACGATACCGGTATTGGCCAGCGCAAAAATCGGCAGGATGACGAAGGCAACCGGTTTGTGCAGAAAATGTTCCAACCGGTGCGAGGGTGATGTTTCATCATCGTCCTTGTGGGAATACGGTATGGCAAACGCCAGCATAACCCCGGCAACCGTGGCATGCACCCCTGATTTGAGCATCAGGAACCACATCACAGCACCACCGAGCAGGTACGGCAGCAGCGCCATCACGCGGAATACCCGGTTCAGAACCGCCAATCCGCCCCATACCGCGATTGCGGACAACAGGTAGACCACTGAAACCTGCTCTGTATAAAAAACGGCAATGACGATGATCGCGCACAGATCGTCGATGACGGCAAAGGCTACGATGAAAACCTTGAGTGAAGACGGAATGCGGCTGCCCAGCAGTGCCAATACACCCAGCGCGAAAGCAATATCCGTGGCCATCGGGATGCCGACGCCGGATTGCGTCGGTGTGCCGGCATTCAGCGAAAAATGAATCAGTGCGGGGATGACAATGCCGCCGACTGCCGCAAAAATCGGCAGCAACGCATTGCGGATTTCCGACAGCTCGCCGCTGTACAGTTCACGCTCCAGTTCAAGGCCGATCAGCAGAAAGAAAACCGCCATCAGCGCATCGTTCACCCAATGTGAAACGCTGAGGCCGATAATTTGGGTTTTCCAGAAATCCAGGTACTCGCCACCAATCGCGCTGTTCGCCAGCAGCATGGAGATGACCGTGAAGGCCACCAGCAATATTCCCCCGGATTTCTCAGAGTCAATGAACTCGAAAAATGAACGTGTGAGGACTTTCTGGACCTTCTGGACAGGCTCCATGCGATTGGCCTTGATTATTGAAAATTTCATAAATAATGACAAAAACATGCCTCTGGCGAGGCTGTCATGTTTTTGGGAATACTCAATAACATGATGCGCAGCGCGGACAATCCCGCGCGCGCGCCAGAGCGCTGATGGTTGACCGCGGCAGAGATGCACACGGCCGCATTTGTTGCATCGGGCAGCAATCGATCCACTCACGCCGGAAACGGCGTTCGCGACCAGCGCAGCCCGACAATTTTGCCGACCTTTGCTGTTTATTTATGAGCGATGGATTTGTCAGTAAACAGGTAGTCCTTCATTTCGCTGGAAAACCTGGGATCCTTGCGCCGGATCCACTCCATCACCATCGCCGCATGTTCTTTTTCCTCGTCACGATTGTGCGCAAGTATTGCTTTCAGATCGGGATCCTTGCAGGCATCCACGCGCTGGTTGTACCAATCCACCGCTTCCAGCTCTTCCATCAGTGAAATGATGGCGCGGTGCATGTCGCGGGTATCGTCAGACAACTCCTCAACCGGCTCGTGATAACCCTCGTTGGACATTACTTTCTCCTTGTTTCGTTTGATTGGTTACAGCATTTTTACGAGTCGGTTTTAACGCAAAGGGTTCCCGGCTGACCATCCATTTTCCGGAAAATCTTCAGTATTCGACCTAGGGCCTGTTAACAATTACTTCATGAGATGCGTTGTGGTCAAAATCGTCAATGACAAGACAAGTAACGCAGGCAGTGGCGATTTTGACCACAACCCGCGGGGAAGGGACGATTTGGCCCCAGGGCGTTGTCGCGCCTTTGCTTATTTGCCGCTGGGCAAACCGCGCTCGCCGCTCCTGGCCCTGCGGCCAAATCGCCTCCGTCGCACTCAGGAAGTAATGGTTAACAGGCCCTGGTCAATTGATTTATTGAACTTTTAATATTACCGCATGACGCTGGGGATCAGCCCGGGTCACGGCTATCGTTCCGGATTATTGCGCAAGGGTCGATTGGCCTGGCGCTGCTCCTGGCGCAGGCGGCAACGGATTAGTATCTGGCGTCGTTCGTCATTGCCTGTTCTGGTCCATCCGGTGATTTCCGCCATCGTGCGGTAACAGCCCAGGCATATATCCTGATCATCCAGGCAACAATTGCGGATGCAGGGAGACGTCACCGTTGCGACGGCGCCGTTGTAGTCTTCAGTCATTATCACTCAAGGCGCGCGGCTGTTCACCGGCTGATGTTTCACCAGCATCTCGCTCACCCGACGCCACGCATCGGCGGCATCGTCACCACGATACGCGCGGCTATCAAGATTGAAACCGTGATCCGCGTCGGGGTACACTACCAGCTCCAGCGGCAACTGTTTTGACTTGGCGGCAGCGTCGAGTTAACGGATTGTTTCAATAAGACAGCAGTTGTTGTAGCGATCCTGCCCGGCCGCCAGTACCAGCAGCGGCATTTTGATACGACTCGCAAGCTCGGGAATATTGCGTGACCAGCTGACTGCGGGATAGTAGGCGACAGCCGCCGTAATCAACTCCGGCATACGAACCGCGTGGGCCAGTACCCCGCCGCCGCCCTGCGAGAAACCGATAACCATCACCTTCCCGGGCGAACCGTTCGATGACGCCTGCGCCTTGTTAATCACAGCGCGCAGGTTCTGTGAGCCATCCTGTGCCCGGGTGAGTATGTCTTTGCCGTCGATGAGTACGGTGTAGTAACCAAGCCCGGCAACCTGCGTGGCATAACCCCGATAGTTGGGCGGACCGGATTGCCCGGAAATGACCACGACCACCGGCCCCTTCTCGCCCTTGGGCAGGAATATCTCCTGCGCCGGGCCTTCCTGCGTCCAGCCGCGCAAAGGGTTGAGCAAAACCAGGACTAGCGCGCAGGTTGACACCAGCGTGCGATTAATCAAATGTGCTCTCCGTTGCGTCATGTTTGTATGAACTCCAATGCCTAGCGAACCTTTATATTGCCGGACGCATAACCATTTGGTCGAGGAAGCAATCAATAATATATATAACTAATTGATTTTATTAAATAATTTATGTAGGCTTGAAAAAAACAGGCGCCCCCGGCACGCATATTGTTGTTGATGCCATTTTATTGCTGCGATTTGTCGGCCTGTTGCCCGGCTACTGGCGGTGCACCGTCTTCGACTGGCGGCGCATTCTCGGCCTCCTTGCGCCGCTTCTTTTCTTCCTTTTTTTGCTTTTTCGCCAGTTCACGCTGGCGTTTTGCGAATCCATAATTCGGTTGTGCCATGAGATTTCTCCTTAGTTAAAAATAAAACGGCGGCAGCGCGTCAGCGCTGTCGCCGTTATTTAATGCAGCCGAAAGTGCGGGAAGGCGGCTTATAGTGCCTTCTCCAGCCCCTGGCGCTGCGCAGTCATTTCTGCGGGCAGCCGCGATTGGAGTTTGCCGAACAGCTCATCATGATCCTTCAGCTCGGCACGCCAGGCGTCATGGTCAACGTGGGTCAGCGTGTCGAACGCTTCCCTGCTGAACCCGGACATGCCCTGCCATTCGATGTCTTCGTAACGCGGCATGTTGCCGATCGGGGTTTCGGTGGCGCCCGATTTGCCTTCGCAACGCTCGACCACCCATTTCAGCACACGCATGTTGTCGCCGAAACCGGGCCACATGAATTTGCCGTTGGCATCGCGACGGAACCAGTTCACCGCAAAAATCTTTGGCGGCACTTTGACCTTGGCGCCGACGTTAAGCCAGTGTTTGAAGTAGTCGCCGAAGTGATAACCGCAGAACGGCAGCATCGCAAACGGGTCACGGCGCACCACGCCGACCTTGCCGACAATGGCCGCGGTGGTTTCGGAAGCCATGGTCGCGGCAAGGTAGACGCCGTGGTTCCAGTCCTTGGCTTCGGTGACCAGCGGCACGATGGTGGTGCGGCGGCCGCCGAACAGGAAAGCACTGATCGGCACGCCGGCGGGGTTTTCCCAATCAGCATCCATCGACGGAATCTGCGAAGCGAGCACCGTGAAGCGTGCATTGGGATGGGCAGCGGGACGACCACTGTCCGGGGTCCAGGGCTTGCCGGTCCAGTCGGTCAGGTTTTTCGGCGGCTCCTTGCTCAAGCCCTCCCACCACACGTCGCCGTCATCGGTCATCGCGACGTTGGTGAAAATGGTGTTGGTTTTCAGCGCGGCCAGGCAGTTGGCGTTGGTTTCTTCGGAAGTTCCGGGCGCCACGCCGAAAGCGCCGTACTCCGGATTGATCGCATACAGACGGCCGTCCGGGCCGGGTTTGATCCAGGCAATATCTTCGCCGATGGTGGTGACCTTCCAGCCTGCGAGCGCTTTCGGCGGAATCAGCATCGCCAGATTGGTTTTGCCGCAGGCGCTGGGGAATGCCGCCGCGATGTAATGTTTTTTGCCGCCGGGAGGCTGAATGCCGAGGATCAGCATGTGTTCCGCCAGCCAGCCCTGCTCTTTTGCCATGATCGAGGCGATGCGCAGCGCGAAACATTTCTTGCCGAGCAGCGCATTGCCGCCGTAGCCGCTGCCGAAAGACCAGATCAGTTTTTCTTCCGGGAAGTGGGTGATGAATTTATGTTCCTTGTTGCTCGGCCACGGCACGTCCTTTTGTCCTGCTGCCAGCGGCATGCCCACCGAATGCAGGCAGGGCACGAACTCGCCTTTGCTGCCGAGGATGTCCAGCACCTTGCGGCCGATGCGGGTCATGATGCGCATACTGACCACCACGTACGGCGAATCGGTCAGTTCGACGCCGATGTGCGCGATATGCGAACCCAGCGGGCCCATGCTGAACGGGATCACGTACATGGTGCGACCGCGCATGCAGCCGTCGTACAGCTTGCGCATGGTCGCCTTCATTTCTTCGGGCGCCATCCAGTTGTTGTTGGGACCGGCGTCGTCCTTGTTTTTGCTGCAGACGAAGGTGCGGTCTTCCATCCGCGCCACGTCATCAGGATCCGAGCGGGCGAGGAAACAGCCCGGGCGTTTTTCCTGGTTCAGGCGGATCAGCGTGCCGGCGGCGACCATTTCATTACACAGCCGGTCGTATTCTTGCTGCGAGCCGTCGCACCACACGATGCGCTCGGGTTTGGTCAGTTGCGCCACCTCGGCAACCCAGGCCAGCAGTTTTGTGTGGGTAACAAAGGAGGGACTATCCATCGCAGGCGTGACTTGCGCCTTGGTCGCTGGCTGGTTCATCAGAAGCTCCTCTTGCGGAACACGTTGATTTTTATGAAAAAACAAAGGCAAAGCGGAATCAGGGTGTCCCGCTCTGCCGGTTGCGTCGAATTTTACCTTAAAACGTCAAAAACCGGTTCAAACGGGGACACTGCGCCGGGTGCGTCCGAAGAACAGGATGGCGACACCGGTGGCGAGCAGAAACGGGACGGCACTGTAATTCATGATCTCCCAGCCGCGCGCCGAGAACAGCCAGCCTGACGAGGCCGAGCTGATCGCCATGGTGATGAAAATTGCCAGGTCATTGGCGCCCTGCACCTTGGCTTTTTCGGAAGAGGTGTGGGTTTCGGTGAGCAGCGTGGTACCGCCCAAATACATGAAATTCCAGCCGATGCCGAGCAATACCAGAGCCGCCCAGAAATGCATGACATCAACTCCGGACAATGCGATGACAACGCAGGCGAGACACAGCAACGCACCCACGAACAGGATGCTATGCACGCCAAAGCGCCTGATCAGCGATCCGGTAAAAAATGACGGCGCGAACATCGCGATCATGTGCCACTGAATGACGAACGCAGCATCGCTGAACGGAAGCGCGCAGGATTGCATCGCCAGCGGCGTTGCGGTCATCAGCAGGTTCATCACGCCGTAGCCCACCATGCCCGACATCACCGCCACCAGGAATGCCGGCTGGCGGGCGATTTCGGCTAAAGGCCGCCCCTGATCTTTTTGTTCAGCTGCGGTCAGTCGAGGAATGCTCATCAGGCGTTGCAATACCAGCGCAATCACACAAAAACCGATCAACGCCAGATAACTGCCGAGAAATTCTGCCGGCAGCAGATCCTTGGTCCATTTGCTGGTCTGCGGGCCCAGAACGCCGCCGACCAGTCCGCCGGCCAACACCAGCGAGATCGCCTTGCTCTTGAAATCCGCGCCGGACACATCCGCGGCGGCGAAGCGGTAATACTGGCCCGATGCGTTGTAGATGCCCATTACCAGCGTGCCCATGCACAACAGCCAGAAGCTTTGGCTGTATACCGCAAAACCGCAGATCAGCGCGCCGAGGATGCCGATCAGCGTGCCAATGGTAAAACCGTTGATGCGCCCGATCCGGCGCATCAGGTGCGATACCGGCAAGGTGGTCAGCGCGGCGCCCACTACATAGGCAGTGACCGGCAACGTCGCCAACGATTTGTCGGCAGCGAGCGCGTATCCTGCCAGACCGTTGATGGTAATCAGAATCGTGTTGTTGGTGAACAGCAGCGCCTGCGCCGCGCACAGCAGCGCGACGTTTTTCTTTTCAGCGTTCAACTCGGAGAACCTCGGTCCGGGAAAAGCGTCAGCGTTTCTGGAACTGGGTCTTGCCGAACATCACTTCGCGCGCCTTGTCGTCGACCGGATTGCTGTTCGATTCGTTCGACAGCACCTGCAGCGCACGCTGCACCGCGGGACGGGCATGAATGGTGTCGAACCAGCGCTGCGCGTTGGGATATTCCTTCATGTTGATGCCGCGCTGGTCGGCATTGCGTATCCACGGAAATATCGCCATGTCGGCAATGGTGTATTCGTTGCCGGCGACAAATTTTGTTTGCGCCAGTTGCTTGTCGAGCACGTGGGTCAAGCGGTTGGCTTCACTGGTGTAACGCTCGACCGCGTATTCGATCTTGTCCTTGGCATAACGGCGGAAATGATTGGCCTGGCCGAACATCGGGCCGACGCCGCCCATCTGCCACATCAGCCACTGCATGCAGTTCCAGCGTTGTGCCAGATCTTCCGGCAGAAATTTTCCGGTCTTGGATGCCAGGTACAGCAATATCGCCCCCGATTCCATCAGCGACAGGGGTTTGCCTTTCGGGCCGTCCGGGTCAACGATGGCCGGAATGCGGTTGTTCGGACTGATTTTGAGGAATTCCGGCTTGAACTGATCGCCGGTACGGATGTTCACACCGTGTACCCGGTACCGCAGTCCGGTCTCTTCGAGCATGATGTGGATTTTGTGGCCGTTGGGTGTCGCCCAGCTGTACAACTCAATCATGATGCCTCCGCGCGGTGATGAATCCGGGAGCGCGAAGTATAGCGCAGGCAAGGTGACGTCTTTTCTGTCATGCCGGCGAGGCTGATTTCAGGCATCTGTTAATCTGCCACGCTCCGCGATGATTTCATTCCACAATTTACTGCTGCCTCCAGGCACGCTGCACGATGCGCGCGCCTTGCTTGCCGCCCGCGCATTGCGCGCTTTCGGCGACGGCTTTGTCAGCCTGCTGCTGCCGTACTACCTGACACTGCTCGGCTACAGCGCGCTGCAGATCGGTTTGCTGGTCACGGCAACGCTGCTGGGATCCGGCTTGCTGACGTTAGGCGTCGGCTTTATCGCACATCGCCACTCGTCCCGCCGTCTGTTGACGGCAGCCAGCCTGCTGATGATCGCCACCGGTCTCGCGCTACCCGTGCTGACCGATTTCTGGCCGCTGCTGGTGGTTGCGGCAGTCGGCACGCTGAATCCCGCGGCCAGCGATGTCACCGTATTCTCGCCATTGGAGCAAACCCTGCTGACACGGGCGACGCCGCCGCAGTCGCGCACGGCGCTGTTTGCCCGATACAGCCTGATTGGCGCGCTGGTCGCAGCGCTCGGTGCGCAGGCCGCCGGATTGCCCGATTGGATTGCCGGAGACAGCAGTAACAACCTGCTGCCGGGAATCCGCATGATGTTCGTGCTGTATGCGCTGCTCGGGTTCGCCACCATGGTGCTGTACCTGCGCCTGTCGCCGGCACTGGAGTCCGAACATCACGAAACACCAGTGCCTCTGGGGAAATCGCGACGCATCGTTTATACCCTGGCGGCATTGTTCAGTGTCGATGCCTTCGCCGGCGGATTCGCAGTGCAATCGCTGCTGGCCTTGTGGCTGTTTCAGCGGTTTGACCTGTCAGTGACCGCGGCCGGCACCATATTTTTCTGGACCGGCGTGCTGACCGCGTTCTCGTATCTCGCCGCAGCGCGTGTCGCCGCGCGCTTCGGTCTGATCAACACCATGGTGTACACCCACCTTCCGGCCAACGTGTTCCTGATCCTGGTGCCGTTCATGCCGACACTGGAACTGGCGCTGCTGTTTTTATTCCTGCGCAGCGCGTTGTCATCGATGGATGTGCCGGCCAGAACGTCGTATGTCATGGCCGTGGTTTCACCCGGCGAACGCGCGGCCGCTGCCAGCGTGACCGCAGTACCGCGCAGTCTCGCCAGCGCACTCAGTCCGTCGCTGGCCGGTGCATTGCTGAGCGTCAGCGCATTCGGCTGGCCGCTGGTGATCTGCGGCGTGCTGAAAATCGTCTACGATCTGTCGCTGCTGAAGATGTTCAGCGCGGTAAAGCCGCCGGAGGAAAACGGGCGCTGATTTCCGGTTTCACCGGATTTTTTCCTTGCGCAGCAGCCGTTGCCTGCCGCCGTTCACGCAGCAATTCCTCCGTCAGCGCCATGCGCAAAGCCGCCGGTCCGCGATAGTCCGCGCCATAACCCAATGTGGAAACGACAGTGCGCGAGTCTGCAGTGCGCAGCGTCATCGCCAACGCCTGCTGCAATCTGGCAATTTCGGTCGCCGACATTGCAGGCGCCGCGAACAGGCCGTGCCAGCCGGAAGCTGTCGCTTCACGCAGACCCGCTTCGGCAAACGTAGGAACGGCAGGCACTGCGTCCTGTCGTTTCGGTGCGGCAATGGCAAGAATGCGGATTTGCCGGCCGGTCGCGAACGGCAACGCCGCCGGCAACGGCACCAGCGCTGCCGGCACCTGCCCGGCCAGAATGCCGCGCAGTGCGCCATTGCCGCCGTTGTAGGTCACCGCTGCCAGACCATTCGGCCAGCGCCGTTGCATCTGCTCCAGCAGGGCCTGACCGGCAGTGCGATCACCGGCGATGCCCATCTGCTGCGGCCGCGCATCGCGCTGCGCCTGCGCAATCAGTTGCCCGATATCGCTGCCGCCTGCCGGACTCACCAGCACTGTCGGTACAGTGGCCACCAAAGCAACCGGCTGCAGTTCACGCAATGCCGTCAGCGCGGTGCCGGCCGTCAGTCCGGAGCCGGCAAACAACACGGTCGTTGCCTCAGACCTGAGCAATGCCTCCGCTGCAGCAGCGCCGCCGCCACGGGAATTGCGTTGCACGTCTACGTATGTTTCCAGTCCGCTGACCAGCGCTTGCCGCAGATGCTGTACCAACGCATCGGTAGTTGAGGGAGTCACCTGATTCTGCATGTTGCGCAAGGCCTTGCTCATCACCGTGGTGCCGGTAATATCGACCGCGCCGGTGGCAGGATAGGCATTGACCAGGATCAGCTCGGCGACATCGACTGTGGCCATGCACAGCAGCAGAACCGCGAGTGTGTGACGCATCATGGCC
>JAKFUJ010000107.1 GCA_021732805.1 Betaproteobacteria bacterium
TGCTCCTTTTTATAACGCGCCGCGACCCGATCCTGGGATTTTGCCAGTTGATCCGCCGCTGTTTTTGCATCGTCTGCCGTTTTTTTCTTCGCTTCCTCCGCCTTGGCCGGATCAACCGGTGGCGGTGCCGGCAATTTCGCCGAAGCCATCCCTACCGCGCCGCAAACAAGCAATGCTGGAATTATTTTCCATATTTTTGGCGCGTTCATGCTTTCCACCCCTCCTTTAATGCTGATGCCGCAGCAGGGTTGGTTGCCCCGCCGCCTTGGTTATTTGCCACTGTTTCCCGGTACCAGAGTTCGTGATGCTCCCTGGCCCAGACCTCATCCACGTACCCCGTACGCATGGCCTCGTAGGCGCCTTCGGTGCCTATGGTGCCGATATAAATATGTCCCAGCGACATGGCCATGAACAGCACGGCGACGATGGCGTGAATGACATTCGCCTGCTGCATCAAGGCGCGGCCCTGCTCGAAATTCGGGAAATTCAGGATGAAGCCGGTAACACTGACCACAATGCCGAGCAGTGTCACCCCAATCCAGAACCAGGCTTTTTCACCTGCATTGAAGCGCCCGGACGGCACATGCTCACCGCTGACCAGACCGCCAGCCTTGGTCAGCCACTTGACATCGTGCGCTTTCGGCAGATTGTCCTTGACGAAGGTAACGAACATCAGCACGGTGCAGAAGGCAAACACCGGGCCGACAAAATTGTGAATGTTCTTGGCCAGGATCGCGAGCCAGGCAAACAGGGTGTAACCGAAGATCGGCAGCAGGATGTGCTTGCCGAACAGGATGATGATGCCGGTGACCGCCAGCAGCACAAAACTGATGGCCGCGCCCCAGTGCACCATGCGATCCCAAGCGCCAAAACGCAGGATGCGCCGACCGGACGGTTGGTCATGCAGCTTGATCTGCCCGCGCCAGGAATAAAAGCCGCCGATCAGAATCATCACCGCGACAATCATCCATCCACCGTAGATGGTGATCGGGCCATTGCGCAACTGGCGCCAGGTTTCGCCGGCAGGCTGCACCAGAATGCTGGATTCGATGCCGCGCACCTGCGTCGTCTGGTACGGATTGTCTCCCCCGCGCACGTCGCTCCAGAACGGCTGATTGTTGCCGGGCTGGGTTTGCTGCTGCGCAGCCTGCTCCTTGGCTGAGCCTGGTTCAGGTTGCGCCGCCGCCGGGATTGCAATCGTCCCGCACGCGAGCGCAAGTACAACCAGCCATTGCCTGATGCGAACCTGCATGGCTACTCCTTTTTTTTAATTGCCTGCGACCCGCGAGTATTCGTTCTGACCGCTGGTGCGGGCCTTGATGGCCTTGTCCCAGGCCACCTGGTCATTCTTGAACTGATCATTATCCCAAGGCTGCTTGTCGGGCTTGCCCTGATACTGGCCCTGCTTGTAAACCGTTACCGGCTGCTTTTCGCCGCAACCGGCAACCAGCATCAGGCAAACCGCCAGACAGCCCAGTAGCAGACGACTCATGACTTGGCTCCGGGCGGCGCTGCACCCTTGTCCGGCCTGCCGTAGGCAGTGCCCCAACCCCAGACTTCCGAGCCCTTGCCGCGCTTCAGCACGCGGTTGCGGTAGATATCGGCAACGACGTCGCCATCGCCACCAAGCAGCGCCTTGGTCGAGCACATCTCGGCACAGGCCGGGAGTTTGCCCTCGGACAGCCGGTTGCGTCCGTATTTCTTGAACTCTGCGGCGGAATTGTCTGCCTCAGGTCCACCGGCACAGAACGTGCATTTGTCCATCTTGCCGCGCAGTCCGAAGGCGCCGTCCTGCGGGAACTGCGGCGCGCCAAACGGGCAGGCATAAAAACAGTAACCGCAACCGATGCACAGATCCTTGTCGTGGAGCACCACGCCTTCGGAAGTCTTGTAGAAGCAATCCACCGGGCACACCGCCATGCATGGCGCATCCGAGCAGTGCATGCAGGCGACCGAGATCGATTTCTCGCCGGGCAAGCCGTCGTTGAGCGTAACCACCCGCCGGCGATTCACGCCCCAGGGCACCTCATGCTCGTTTTTACAGGCGGTGACGCAACCGTTGCATTCGATGCAGCGTTCAGCGTCGCAAAGGAATTTCATTCTGGCCATATTGATCTCCTGACGAGTCTTTGGTCGTTAAGCCTTGGACACCTGGCAAAGCGTGGTCTTGCTTTCCTGCATCATGGTCACGATGTCATAACCATAAGTCGTGGCCGTATTGACCGCCTCGCCGCGCACCACCGGGGCGGCCCCCTCCGGGTAAAACTTCTTCATGTCCTCGCCCATCCACCAGCCGGCAAAGTGGAATGGCAGGAACACCGTGCCCGCACCGACGCGCTCGGTCACCAGCGTCTTGACCTTGAGCTTGGCTTTGGTCGGCGACTCGACCCAGACGTATTCGTTGTTGCGCACGCCGCGATCATTCGCGTCTTTCGGATTAATTTCGACGAACATTTCCTGCTGCAACTCGGCCAGCCACGGATTCGACCGCGTTTCATCACCGCCACCTTCGTATTCCACCAGGCGACCGCTGGTCATGATCAGCGGATACATCTTGCCGGCATCCTTGTTGGCATCCTGTACCGTCTTGAACAGCACCGGCAAACGCCAGCGGTTTTTCTGGTCGGCATGCGTCGGGTATTTCTCAATGAGATCGGCACGCGGGCTGTACAGCGGCTCGCGATGCATCGGCACCGGATCCGGGAAGTTCCACACCACGGCACGCGCCTTGGCGTTGCCGAAGGGATGGCAGCCGTGCTTCATGCACACGCGCTGGATGCCGCCGGACAAGTCGGTTTTCCAGTTTTTGCCTTCCGCGAGCTTTTTCTCGTCCTCGGTAAGGTCATCCCACCAGCCGAGTTTTTTCAGCAGCACATGATCAAACTCGGGATAACCGGTGGTGACTTCGGCACCTGTGGAATGCGAACCGTCTTCCGCCAGCAGGCTGACACCGTCACGCTCGACACCGAAATTAGCGCGGAAATTGCCGCCGCCGTCCATTACATGACGGTCGGTCTGATACAGATTCGGCGAGCCCGGATGCTTGATGGCAGCGGTGCCGAAACACGGCCACGGCAATCCGAAATAATCACCATCCAGCACATAGCCGGTTTTTGCATCCTTGCCGCCCTTGGCGCGCAGGGTCTTGATGTCGAACACATGCATGTTGCGCATATGGGCCTGCAGACGCTCCGGTGACTGGCCGGTGTAGCCGATGGTCCACACGCCGCGATTGATTTCACGCAGCGTATCTTCCATGTCGGGCTCGTCCATGCCGCCCTTGCCCTTGCTCAGCTTGATTTTGGCAGTGAACTCCTTGGCAAAGCCGAACTTCTGCGCCAACTGGTACATGATCATGTGATCGGTACGCGACTCGAACATTGGCTCAATGACTTTTTCCCGCCACTGGAGCGAACGATTCGAAGCTGTTGCCGAGCCGGCACATTCAAGCTGTGTTGCTGCCGGCAACAGATAGACGCCGTCCTTGCGCACCATCGCAGCCATGGCCGCAGTGGCAGAAGGATAAGGATCAACCACTACCAGCAGATCGAGCTTTTTCATGGCCTCGACCATTTCCTTGCCGCGAGTCTGGCTGTTCGGCGCATGGCCCCAGAACACGACGGCCCGGAGATTGCTGTCCTGGTCGATCAATTCATTTTTCTCGAGGATGGCATCAATCCAGCGCGATACCGTAATACCCGGCTTGGTCATCATTGCCGGTGTTGCAAACTGGCTCTTGATCCATTCAAAATCAACGCCCCAGACATTGGCGAAGTGTTTCCATGAACCTTCGGCAATGCCGTAATAACCCGGCAGCGAATCGGGATTCGGGCCGACGTCAGTGGCGCCCTGCACATTGTCATGACCGCGGTAAATGTTGGTGCCGCCGCCGGATACGCCGACATTGCCCAGCGCCAACTGCAGGATGCACGACGCGCGGACAATGGCATTGCCGTTGGTGTGCTGGGTCTGCCCCATCGCCCAGACGATGGTGCTGGGCCGGTTCTTGGCCATTTTCTCGGCAACGTCGCGGACTTCGGCTTCCTTCATGCCGGTGACTTCCTCAACTTTCTCCGGCGTCCACTTCGCTGCTTCTTCCTTGACCTTGTCCATGCCGTAGACACGGGCCTTGATGTAGTCCTTGTCTTCCCAGCCGTTCTTGAAAATGTGATGCAGCATGCCCATCAGGAATGCCACATCGGTGCCGGAACGGATGCGGTAATAAGTGTCAGCCTTGGCCGCGGTCCGGGTAAAGCGCGGATCAACCACAATCACCTTCGCGCCGTTTTCCTTGGCGTGCAGCGTGTGCAGCATCGATACCGGGTGCGCTTCCGCAGCGTTGCTGCCGAAGAACAGGATGCACTTCGAATTCTGCTCGTCATTGTAGGAATTGGTCATCGCACCATAACCCCAGGTGTTCGCCACACCGGCCACCGTCGTGGAATGGCAGATGCGCGCCTGGTGATCCATGTTGTTGGTGCCGAAAAACGACACGAACTTGCGGAACAGATAGGACTGCTCGTTGTTGTGCTTGGATGATCCGACCCAGAAGGTCGCATCCGGACCCGACTCCTTCTTGATCGCCATCAGCTTCTGGCTGACCTCGGTCAGCGCCTGATCCCAGGAAACCTTTTCCCACTTGCCGCCGTTGAGTTTCATCGGCGTGCGCAGGCGATGCGAAATTTCGTGCATGCCGTGTTCGCGAATCGAAGCGCCTTTCGCGCAATGCGCGCCAAGGTTGATCGGCGAATCAAACACCGGCTCCTGGCGGATCCATACGCCATTTTGCACCACGGCATCAATGGCGCAGCCAACAGAGCAGTGCGTGCATATGGTGCGTTTGACTTCGATCTTGCCGCTGGCGGGTGTGTCGGCGGCCTCTGCCTTGCGCATCATCGAAAACGGCAGTTGTGACAGCGCCGCTGCGCCACCGGCGGCAAGGCCGCTGCGCTGCAGGAAAGTCCGGCGATCGATGGTTTTGCCGAGAAAGGCCGAAGCGCCGCGGGCAAGCCGGTTCGGCGCAGCAGCGGTCTGGCTGGATTTTCTGGTCAGTATCATGGCCCTCTCCTCAAACCTTGGTCGTTTCGTAGTAGCGGCGCACATGCGCCGTCAACTGATATCCCTTGCCTTGCGACGCCTCCAGGGTTTTCTCACCCTTCGGGCTGACATCTTGTTTGGAGACCGCAACAACTGCAGCAGCGGCGCCGCCAACACCTGCGGCAGCGAGGAATTTTCTGCGACTCATCCTGGTATTCATGGTCATGATCTCCTTCAGGCTAATTCAAAATATTCAGATTCGTTGGCAAAAAAAGCATCGGTAAATTTTGCAACCGAACGATAAAAAAAGGTTTGCCCAGCAGTATCAATGGCGGAACACACACGGCCATACCAGGGCGCCAAATAATTCAGGAAAAATAATTGTTGCGAGGCGTGTGCATTGGGAGCCGAGTCCTCATCCGTGATCAGGCCACGCATCACGTCACACAGTGCAGCGAGATGGTCCTCGTATTCGGAACTCTGTTCAACACGCGCAAAGCCGATGCGCGCCAGATCATCACGCAGCTCGGCCAGCAACTGGCCGCGCAGGCGGCCCGACATGTAACTGGAGGCATAAAGTGAAACCGGTGGCCGCCCGGTCGTAACGAAGGCCTCGTCAAACTCGCTGCGTATTGCTTCTGGATCAGCACTAGCAGCGGCATCACACAAATCTCGCCACGTGCTTGCCAGCAGCGAAGCGTCATCTTCAACAGCATTTCTCGCGGCAGCGATTTGCTGCAGCAGAGACTTGCTTGGCGCAGCGAAAAAAAGATTACTGATTACGCCATATAGCGCGGCTCGCGCACCGGAATCGTGCGGCTCGGCAGCGACAAAAGTCGCCGCGGTAGTTTGATCACTTGCCGTCGCCACTATCATTTTCTGCCGTCGCAGCCAATATGTGAAATCTTCCCTATCTTATGTGGATTTTTGCTAAAACTCCATCTTGTCGCGCACAAAAAAAGAGCGTTGCACAGTACGAAATCAGACGTCGTTTATGTTGCCATGCCGCGAAGTCTGCAGCAGATCAATCACCCGACAATCAGCGCACATTTTGATCCGGTCCAGCGCGCCGGGCTCGGCAAACATCGAGTGCTGGCCAAGACGGCTTAGCATGTTATCGACCATCTGTTTGGTTCCAAAGGGTTTTCCGCACTTGATACAGTCAAAGGCCTGGGCTTCGTTGATGGTGCGCGCGGTTTTGGCTTGTGCTGTCAGCAACAATCTGGGTTGCAGTGTTAAGGCCTGTTCCGGGCATGTGCGTACGCACAATCCGCATTGCACACAATTCTGTTCAATAAAGCGCAGCGCGGGCGCTTCCTTGGAATCGAGCAGCGCGCCTTCCGGACAAGCCCCGACGCAGGCCATGCACAGCGTGCATTTGTTTTTATCGACGGCGACATCGCCAAACGGCGCCCCGCTGTTCAGGGCAATCGCATCCACCGGCTTGGGTGCATGCAGGCGCAGGTGTTCGAATACAAAATCCAGCGTACCGCGTTTGTCGTTACCCAAGTTGAACCCTGCCGCAGGCAACGCAGCCGGCGTCTCCAGCGCCCACAACGCCTGTTCGGCCTTGCGCCAATCTTCTGCAGTCAGCCAGTGCAGGCGTCCGCCGCCATGATCCAACCCCCGCAGAATCTCCTCGCCGAGCGCAATCTGCCGCCCCGTGGCTTCCGCATATCCCAGGGCTTCTGACCCTGCCGCCAGTATCACCACCTGCGCCGCCCCTAGCGCCACGCTGCCCAGCAACAGATCAATGCCGATCGCCGCCACGTGCAGCACCTCAATCGGAATCATGTTCGCCGGCAAGCCTTTGCCCTGGCGCCCGATGCGTCCGATCAGCTCGCGGCCATCGCTATTGTTATGGAACACCAGCCGCGGATTGCGGCCACCGGCTGCAGAATAAGCTTTTAATGCGGCCTTGAGTCGCGCGCCGACATCGGCCACACGCGGATAGGCATAGGTCATCGCCCCCGACGGGCATACCGTCGCGCAGCCACCGCAGCCCATGCACAGATGCGGTTCGATGGCGACACGGTTTTCCTTGATCACACTGGTGATCGCGCCGGTGGAACAGACGTCAATGCAGGCGGTGCAGCCGGTAATTTCGGACCGCGCGTGGGCGCAGATTTTTTCCTTGTAAACAAAAAATTTCGGTTTTTCGAAACTGCCGGTCAACTGCGTCAGCTTGGCAACAGCCAGCGCCTGCTCCAGCGGATCGCGGCCCGGCGCCAGATAACCCTGCGGCGGCTGTGCGGTGCGTATCTGCGGTTCGTTTGAAAGGTCGAGCACCAGATCAAAATGGTCTTCGCGCGTCACCGCCTGCCGGTCGAAATCTATGGCGCCGACACTGCCGCAGGCGGTCACACATTTACGATGGCTTTTGCATTTGTCCGGATCGATCTGGTAACTGAAATCAATCGCCTGCTCGGGACAGACCTCGATACACGCGCCGCAACGCGTGCAGGCATCCAGATCGATCGGGTTGCGCTGCTCCCAAACCGCATTGAAGTCGCCGAGATAACCGCTGAGCGCCGTGATGCGCCCGGAATACACCGGATAACGATGCTCCGCCGGCAATTCCACGCCCCGCCCTTCGTCAGTCATCACCACAGTCACCGACAATTGGTCCGCAAGCCGCTCGGCCCACGGCAGGACTGCCGCGCCGGGACCGATGATCAGCAACTCACTGCCGGCTTCATAACTCACCGTCGGCACGGGTTCCGGTTCCGGCAGGTCGGCGGCCGCGAGCAACGCCGCCATTTTCGGCGCAGCCTGTCGCCCTTGTTCAGACCAACCGGCGGTTTCGCGCACATTGACGAAACGGATTTCCGCAGTGCCATTCAATTCGGCATGCAAAGCCGTGAACAGCGGCGCTTCCTGGGTGCAGGCAACCAGCAGGTCTTCGCCGGATTTCACCGCGGATTCGAAAGCCGAAAGATGCTGACGGCACATTTCGCTCTGCACGTCTGGCGCCGTGGACAGGCCCAGCGCCCCGGCAATGGCCTTGCCATCCACCTGCATGGTCCGGTTGCAATTGCACAATAGAGTTTTTTGCCGCATGGGTCAGTCCGCGAAATTGAACAGTGCGGAGTCTACGCGTTTTGCGTGTCGTCTTTGGGAATTTGCTGTCCGGATTCCGGTTTTGCCGGCCCGGGTTCCGCTGTTGCAGACTCTGCCGGTGCATCCTCAGCCGGGGACTTCGCTATTGCCTCGGATTCAGATTCCGGCGGCAACTCCGCAATCTCCGGTTCCTGACCGGCTGGAGGCAAAGCGCGACGCACTGCTGCCTCTTCCTCGGTCTCCCGCGCCCAGGCCAGGATGTTCTGCGCCGATTTCATTTCGGCGAGCATTGCCGCCGGTATCGGCTCGGAAATGGAGTAATCGTCTATGTAGGTATCGAGGCCATCCATGATATTGAAATGTGGATCACTGAACAGTTTTTTCAGCGCAGCGCGGCGCAGCTTTTCGTCGACCTTGGGATGCAGGAAGCCGCGATAGTCGGAATCCGCATTCAGCTGATCCAGCGCCGGCAATGGCGGCGGCTCGTCCGGCTGTACTACCGGCGTCTTGGCCGGCGCCGGCACTTCTTCCCGCGCCTGCTGCTTGCGCCGCGACCAGCGCGACAGGAATTCTTCGGCCGGCTCTTTCGGCTTGTGGTCAGGCGCAGTCATGATTTCAGGCAATGCATACGGATTAATCCGGACGCCAGTTGCCCATGCGCCCCTTGTCCTTGTTGGTCGCGTACTTGGTTTTCTTGCGCGGCTCGGGCCGGTAATTCTGTTCGCAGTAACGCGCCAGCCACGGCACCAGTTCCACCGGCAGCGGCACGCCATCCACGTTTTCACTGCTGTCGAGCCAGCGCGAGCCTTCGTTGTAACTCACGGTCAGAAAATGCGGCTCTGCCCAGGTTTCCCCCATGCGCCACAACACGAATACCTTGGGCTGCGGCGAAGTGATGTTCATGTAATAACCTTCAGCCTCATCCGGCTGCAAGGTGATGCGCAGTCCGCAATAAATGATTTGCAGGCTCGCGGCATTGTCCACAATGACCCGCGGCGCAGTCGCAGGATCGAGATCCGGCACCACGCCCTTGGTTTCCCATTTCTCGCTGACCCAGCGATTCGCCAATGGCGTACGCTCCATGACCACTGCAGCAGGCCAGAAACGGGGTTCAGCGGGTTCGGATGGCATCATGGCTGCATTTTGCGCCAGCAGACCTCCGGATTCAACCGCGACACCATCTAAATACCTGATTTACAAGTAATGCTTTCCTTGCGCCGCAAGAGCGGCCTTTGCCATAATCGTCCATTCAGATTGCCCATGAACACACTCTCCACAGCAAGCAACACCACTGCGACCCGCGATCGCCTGGGTCGGCCGTTGCGCGACCTGCGCATCTCCATCACCGACCGCTGCAATTTCCGCTGTGTGTATTGCATGCCCAAGGAAATCTTTGGCAAGGATTATCAATTTCTTGAACGTTCGGCGCTGCTGAGCTTTGAAGAAATCGCGCGACTGGCGCGCCTGTTCACGAAACACGGCATTGAAAAAATCCGCCTCACCGGCGGCGAACCGCTGGTACGCCGCGGCGTCGAACGGCTGATCGCCCTGCTCGCTGAAATCCCCGATCTTGATCTGACACTGACAACGAATGGCTCGCTGCTGGTCAAAAAAGCCGAAGCCCTGCACGCCGCCGGCCTGAAACGCCTCACCGTCAGCCTCGACTCGCTGGACGATGCGGTATTCAAGGCCATGAACGATGTTGATTTCCCGGTGGCCAAGGTGCTGGACGGCATCGACGCCGCGGCTGCAGCCGGCTTCGCACCGATCAAGATCAACATGGTGGTCAAGCGCGGTCTCAACGAAGACAGCATCGTGCCGATGGCAAAGTTTTTCCGCGAACGCGGCCACATCCTGCGCTTCATTGAATACATGGATGTCGGCGCCACCAACGGCTGGCGCTTGGATGATGTGGTCAGCGCGCGCGAAATCGTCGAACGCATTTCAAAAGAAATGCCGCTGGAACCTGCCGACCCCAACTACACCGGCGAAGTCGCCAACCGCTGGCGCTACAAGGACGGCAAAGGCGAAATCGGCGTCATCGCATCCGTGACCCAAGCCTTCTGCCGCGACTGCACTCGTGCACGCATTTCCACCGAAGGCCAGCTCTACACCTGCCTGTTCGCCACCGCCGGCCATGACCTGCGCGCGCTGCTGCGCGGCGGCGCTGGCGATGAAGAAATCTCCGCCGCCATCTGCAAGGTCTGGACCGCACGCAGCGACCGTTATTCGGAAATCCGCAGCGAACAGACCGTGCC
>JAKFUJ010000195.1 GCA_021732805.1 Betaproteobacteria bacterium
GTCCAAAGTAATTTCTATGGTGGCATAACCTTTTTTTGGCTTTCAATACGGCCCGCACGTTTAAAATCGCTGCAGCAAAAACAAGGGGGAGCAGGATGTTTACGAGCAATCCGTTTGCCGGACTTTTGGCGTCCGTACCGCCCAGTGCCATGCAGACCTACGTGATCCTGATGATCGTCCTGGTTGCGTCAGGTACTTTGTTTGACATTATTCACAAGGGCAGCGCCAGGTATTTTTTTGAAAACTGGCGGAAATCGAATCGTAAGGCTGCGAAGTCAGTCGGTGGCGGCGAAATGGTGTCGATCGCCATCAAAACCGGTGTGGTCGATGTTCTGACCTCCGGGGAATTCTGCAATATGCGTCGCCGGATCGCCCACCTGCTGACCATGTACGGATTCGTGATCTACGTGGTCACCACGGTCCTCATGGTGTTCTGCTATCCGACTTCAGCGACCGTTACACCAGCCATCGTGCCGCAACTGTGGTGGATCGGCGGCCTGATGCTCTGCGTCGGCGGCTACTGGTTCTGGTTTTTCATCCGGGTCGATGTTGCCGCTGAAGGCAATACGCCGCTGCGTGTGATACACGCGGACCTGTTCATACTTTCCTTGCTGGCCAGCGTAACGCTGGGCCTGATCTGGGCTTTCGTGCAGGTCCGGGGCGGAGCAGGGGCCAGTGTACTGTTCGGCCTGTACATCATTGCCACGACCGTGCTGTTCGGGTCGGTGCCGTGGTCCAAATTCGCGCACATGTTTTTCAAGCCCGCCGCGGCCTTCGAAAAAAGGGTGTCAAAGGCCAACGGCACTGCTGAGAATCTGCCGACGCTGTCCCGCGATGATCCCGAACAGCAGAAAAGGCACTCCATGGAGCTGTTGCAAAACGCGCCGATGGACATGGGGCTGGGCATCAAGCGCGAACCACCCCATCACTATTAGAAAATCCCCAGTAAGCCATATCAGAACATATCAAGGAGCCGACTTATGCCTACCTTCGTCTATATGACCAGGTGCGACGGATGCGGACACTGCGTTGACATCTGCCCGTCCGACATCATGCATATCGATGAGACGTATCGCCGTGCCTACAACATCGAGCCGAACATGTGCTGGGAATGTTACTCCTGCGTCAAGGCCTGTCCGCAGAATGCGATCGATGTGCGCGGCTATGCCGACTTTGCGCCGCTCGGTCACAGCGTTCGTGTCGACCGCGACGAAAAGAAAGGCACGATCGCCTGGAAGATCAAATTCCGCAATGGCACGGAAAAAAACTTCCTGTCGCCGATCACCACCAAGCCCTGGGGGACGGCCATCCCCAAGCTTGCGGATGTTCCCGCGCCCAGCAGGGAAATGCGCGACAGCGAGCTGCTTTATAACGAGCCGAAATGGATCCGTATGGATGACGGCGGACTGCATACGCTCAAGTCCAATGGTCTGAAGATGAAGAAAGGCGTGTACTACTAATGGCTTACGAAACGATCGTCGAAGACGGCATCGATGTTCTGGTCGTCGGTGCCGGCCTGGGCGGCACGGGCGCCGCATGGGAGGCCCGGTTCTGGGGCCAGGACAAGAAGATTATCATTGCCGAGAAGGCCAATATCGACCGCTCCGGTGCGGTCGCCCAAGGTCTGTACGCCATCAATTGCTATATGGGCACCCGTTGGGGCGAGAACAAGCCGGAGGACCATGTCCGTTACGCCCGTATTGACCTGATGGGGATGGTGCGCGAAGACCTGCTGTTCGATATGGCCCGCCACGTTGACTCCACGGTGCATCAGTTCGAAGAATGGGGCCTGCCGATCATGAAGGACCCGAAAACCGGGCGCTATCTGCGTGAAGGTCGATGGCAGATCATGATTCACGGCGAGTCCTACAAGCCCATCGTGGCCGAGGCCGCCAAGAAATCGGCGGACAAGGTGTTCAACCGCATCTGCGTCACCCACCTGCTGATGGACGACGGCAAGGAAAACCGGATTGCCGGCGCCGTCGGCTTTAACGTGCGCACCGGCAACTACCACGTCTTCAAGTCCAAGACCGTGATCTGCGGCGCGGGCGGCGCCTCCAACATCTTCAAACCGCGTTCCGTGGGTGAAGGTTCCGGCCGCACCTGGTATGCGCCGTGGTCGTCGGCGTCCGCCTACGGGCTGATGATCAACGCAGGCGCCAAAATGACACAGATGGAAAATCGCATCGTGCTGGCGCGGTTCAAGGATGGTTATGGTCCGGTCGGCGCCTACTTTCTGCACCTGAAAACCTATACCCAAAACGGCATGGGCGAAGAGTACGAATCCAAATGGTTCCCCGAACTGCAGAAAATGGTCGGCAAGGAATATCTCGATCCGGAAGCTTCGCACCTGACCCATCGGCCGATCCCCACCTGTTTGCGCAACCATTGCATCATCAGCGAAGTCAATGCTGGCCGCGGCCCCATACACATGGTGACGATGAAAGCCTTCCAGGATCCGCATCTGGAAGAGGTCGGCTGGGAAAATTTCCTCGGCATGACCGTCGGCCAGGCGGTGCTGTGGGCGGCCACCGACGTGGATCCCAAAAACGAGAATCCCGAACTGACTACCTCCGAACCCTATGTCATGGGTTCCCACGCAACCGGCTCGGGCGCCTGGTGCTCAGGCCCCGAGGACGTTTCCCCCCCGGATTATTTCTGGGGCTACAACCGCATGACGACGATCGAAGGTCTGTTCGGCGCCGGTGACGCGGTCGGCGGCACGCCGCACGCCTTCTCGTCCGGCTCGTTTACTGAAGGTCGTCTCGCCGCGAAGGCCGCCTGCAAATACATCGACGACGGCAAGGCCGAAGGCATTGTCGTATCCGATGAGCAGATCAACCGCCGCAAGCAGGAGATCTACAAGCCCCTGGAGCATTACCGGATCTACCGCAATGCGATCGTGGCCGGCGACGTCAACCCGCACTACATCAATCCCAAGCAGGGCCTGGACCGCCTGCAGAAACTGATGGATGAGTATTGCGGCGGCGTGACTGTCGGCTACATGACCAACGAGAAGCTCCTGAACATCGGTCTCAAGAAGCTGAAGATCATGGAGGAAGATCTGCAGAGCCTGGCCGCCAAGGATGTGCACGAACTGCTGCGCGCCTGGGAATTAATGCACCGCCATCGTGCCGCTGAATGCGTGACTCAGCATACGCTGTTCCGCAAAGAGACCCGCTGGCCGGGTTACTACTACCGGGGCGACGCCATGAAGGTGGACGACGAGAACTGGCACGTGCTGACTGTTTCGCGTCGTGACCCGGATACCGGCGAATACACCATGGAGAAGGCGCCTTGTTATCACCTGGTTGGGGACGACGAGTAATGATCTCCCCGGGCAGAAGTCCGCGTTGGACCTTCTGCCCGGCAGCAATGGGACCGGCATGTCGAGTGTCGTGATCCCCATAATGCCGGTCTCGTCCGGTCACCAAGAGTCCCGCGTGAACATCATTGAAAAAAACGATGAAGAAATTCTGGCCATGGCCAATCTCCTGTGGCGCGACCTCGTCAAAGCTTCGAATGAAGGCAAATATGGGGAGTTCGCAAAGAATTTTTCAAGCTCCATGGCGCGTGCCATAGATCAAGTCGTTGCGGGTCACCAGTTCGCAAATAGCGAGCTGGCGAGGAATCTGTCTGAAGACCTGGACTCGCTCGGCATCATTCGCCGGGGCGAACATGTGACCGTCCTGTACCGGCAGCGGAGTACCAAAAAGCCGGGCGAGTGGCTGGGCAGGCTGGTTCTCGGCTATGAGGATGGAAAGGTCAGGATTTTCGGGGCATCCATTTTCTGAACGTTTCAGCGGGATTTGACGTGATTAAGGACGTAAGTGCGGTCATCCAGGACGGCAAGTTTGTCGAACTGACCTATCAGGTGACCGACAGGAAATCCGGGCATGTCCTGACCCGTGTCGAGTTTCCGTTGGGTTATGTACACGGACACAATGAAATTCTGGCGCCTTCCGTCCACATGGCGCTGGCGGGCAAGTGTGCCGGCGATATCATCGAAGTGCCCATCGACGGCAACCAGATCTTTGGCCCCAGGGACGAGTCGCTGGTTTTTTCCGATCACATCGAGAACGTCCCTGAGGCGTACCGGCAGGTCGGCACCTCCATTCTCATGGAGAACGACAGGGGGCAGACCCGCAGCTTTCTGGTGACGCATCTGGACGACGAGAGGTTGACTGTCGACGGCAACAACCCGCTTTGCGGCAGGGAGGTTGTCTTCACGCTCGAGATTCTGACCGTGCGCAACGCCACTGATGAAGAAACCAGAGCGGGCGGTGCGATCATTGCTGGCGCGGATATCGACCCGGCACTGATGAGGCCTGTTTGAGCGGCGGAGTAGAATGGCAGCGGAACATCCGGCTTTGTTACTTGCAATCCTGACTTCACGAAAAAGGTGACTTATGAGCGATCAAAAACCCAGTACCACCCCGGTTCCTGACGGCCATACGGCTTATTACACAACGCGTCAGATGGCGCCCAGCGAAAAGGGCTTTGTCGGTTTCGAAACCGTCTGGAAGCCGCTGCAGAAGGAAGCCGAATACAAGACGCCGAAAAAGCCGTAGGTGTCACACATCGGCATGGATGAGCCGGTTGCGCGACGCACGCGATGCATTTGCAATATAAAAAACCGCCGGATCAGGCGGCTTTTTATATGGAGAAGGAAAACTCGGGTTATGGCGTAGCCAGTGCACTGGGGTGGCGTACTGTTTATTCGAGCTTCGCGTAATAGGCGCGCAGCACTTCCAGTACCTCCGGACGACTGAACTCGGCCGGCACCGGATGTCCTTCCGACAGCCATTTGCGCAGCTGCGTGCCGGATACCTGCAGTTGGTCTTTCACATCGTGGGGGCAGGTGCGGCCGGAGGACATGCCGGCGCAGCGGTGGCACCAGAACGTCAGTCCCATCTTGATCGGTTTTGTCTCTAACGCTCCGCGCGGGATTTCGTCGAAGATTGCGTGCGCATCGAACGGTCCGTAGTAACTGCCGACCCCGGCATGGTCACGCCCCACAATGAGGTGCGAGCAACCGTAATTCTGGCGGAACAGCGCGTGCAGCAGCGCCTCGCGCGGGCCGGCATAACGCATGTCGAGCGGGTAGCCGGACTGCACCACGGTTTTTTGCACGAAGTATTTCTCGATCAGCACAGCGATGGCTTTGGTGCGCACGTCAGCCGGGATGTCGCCCGCCTTCAGGTTGCCAAGCAGCGAATGCACCAGCACCCCGTCGCAGACTTCAATGGCCACCTTGGCCAGGTATTCGTGGGAGCGATGCATCGGGTTGCGCGTCTGGAATGCGGCGACCGTGGCCCAGCCGTTGGCATCGAATGTAGCGCGGGTCTGGGCCGGTGACATGTACATCGCGCCGTACTTTTCCGGAAAACCGCCTTGTGACAGCACTTTGACCGGCCCTGAAAGGTTCTCGTCAGCTTGCTCCATCACCATTCGGACTCCCGGGTGCTCGGGATCTGTGGTGCGGAACACCGCTTTGCATTCATGCGCCTTGTCGATCATGTATTTGCCGGTGACGCGCATGGTCGCAAGGATGTCACTGCTGTTGTCGGGATCGACCAGCGCTATTTCGCTGTTGATGCTGATGCCGTCTGCGCGTGTTTTCGTGGTGGACAGGGTGATGGGAATGGGCCAGAACACGCCATTGGCAAGCGTATAGTTGTCGCAGACGCTGCGCCAGTCGTCGTGATGCATGAAGCCATCGAGCGGCGTGAAGCTACCAATGCCGAGCATCAGCAGATCGCCCTTTTCCCGGGAACTGACGGGAATTAAGGGCAGACTGGAAGCTCGCTGCAACTCGGTGTCGCGGGCGACACCAGTCAGCAGCAGCGGTTTTAACGGGCCCCCACCATGGGGTTTAACCAACTTCGTCACGGGATTTTCCTACCAGGTTTTTTTGAAATATTGCGGTCCAAAAGGCTAACATGCGACCGAATGGTGTTCTATCCAATTATTTTATATGGGGATAGAGCACAAGAGTCCGGGTCCATATGCTGATTTGGCGCGAAATGTGGGGGGTGTCTTGATTAAGAGCAGAGCAGTTGTTGCGCGGGAGTTTGGTGCTACCATGCGCCGCCCTGGTTTGTTTTTTCACTTCTAGAAAGATACGCCGCGACATGTATCGACCTGGCCCACACATATCAGCGCTGACAGGGGCGCTTTTTTTATTTTTGGGTTCGGTGCCGCTGTTCGCCCAATCTTCGTGGCGTGATCCATTTGATACCGGATCCCGAGTCGCACCCCAGCCGAATTTACGCTGGGAAACGACGTCACCATTGCCTGCGGTAAGTCCTCCCGTGATCGAAGGCGAGCTTGCGCGCAATCAACTGTTATCGCTGCCCGAACTGACCGAGTTTGCTCTGCGTAACAATCCACGCACGCGTCAATCGTGGCTGGCTGCGCGTGCCGCGGCTGCCGGCGTGGGCATTGAAAAGGCCGATTTGCTGCCGCAAGTCAGCGCCGCCTACGCTGTTACCCGTTCCCAGCCGATCTCGGCTACCACGGGGGCGGTTTCACCGTGGCTGACTCGTTTCGGGCCGTCAATCAGCCTGAACTACGTGTTGTTTGATTTTGGCGTGCGCGGTTATCAGATCGAATCCAGCGAGTACCGCTTGCTCGCTGCGAATCTGACTCACAACCGGGTGCTGCAGGATGTGATTTTTCAGGTCGAGCAGGCGTATTACCGCCTGATCGGCAATGACGCGCTGGTACGGGTCAACCGACAGTCGCTGGACAATGCAAAAACCGCACTTGAGGCGGCGCAGAAGCGCCGGGAATCGGGGCTGGCGACAGTGGCTGATGTGTTTCGCGCGGAAACGCAGGTGGCGCAGTCCCAGCTGAATCTGACCCGCAGCAGCGGCGAGCTGGAGAAGGCCCGAGGTCAGTTGGCATCAGCAGTCGGTTTGCCGGTAAATGTGTCGATCAGCATCCGACCGCTGGAGCAGCCGCCGCAAATAACTGAAATGGCGACGGGCATCAGTGACTTGCTGGAAAAAGCAAAATCATCGCGACCTGATCTGGTGGCAGCAGAAGCGCAGGTGCGCGCAGCCCAGGCCAACGCCAAAGCGGTGGCTCGTGCCGGGCTGCCTTCCATCGAAGTGAGCGGAGCCGGCGGCCACACGTTGTTCAATGACAATCGCCCGGCCGGCAGCAATTACAGTATCGGGCTGACGCTGCGTATTCCGATATTCACCGGATTTCGCGATACTTACAGTGCACGGCAAGCGCAGGTTCAGGCCGAGGCTGCGGAAGCCGGTCGCGATGCGCTGTTCCGGCAAGCGGAGGTCGAGGTATGGCAGGGTTATTACGACCTGACCACCGCCACCAGCAGCATTTCCAGCACCCAGGCACAGGTGCGTTCGGCGGAGCAGACTTCTCAGGCAACGCTGGCGCGTTACCAAAGCGGATTTGGCAGCATTCTCGACCTGATTACCGCGCAACAGGAAGAGTCGAATGCTCGGGTACAACAAATCCAGTCTTACCTGGACTGGTTCACCACGCTGGCCCGGCTGCAGGTCGCCGTGGGCGCCAGTGATTTACTCAAGACAGCGGGCGGAGCAAAATGAAAAGATTGATCATGGTGCTGATTTTTGTCGCTGTCGGCGCAGCGCTGGCAGGCGGATACTGGTACTGGCAACAATCACAGCAGGGCGCCACGGATGGCGCCAAAGCCAAGAGCAAAGGCGCCAAAGGCGGCCGTGGAGGGACATTGACCGTCAAAGCAGTGCGTGCCGTGACCAAGCCGATGCCGGTGCTGATCGAGGCGGTGGGTACCGTCGAAGCCGAACAAAGTGTGCAGGTGCGCGCACAGGTCAACGGTGTTCTGCAAAATATTTCCTTTAAAGAGGGCGACACAGTCAAGGCGGGGCAGACGTTGTTCCAGATTGATCCGCGGACTTTTCAGTCCCAGTACAACCAGGCGGTGGCGGCCTTGGCGCGTGATCGCGCCCAGCTTGAGAATGCAAGGGCGCAGCAGCAGAGACTGGAACCGTTGCTGAAGCGCGAGTTCATCACACAGCAGGAGTATGACGTTGCCGTGACCTCGGCCAAGTCGCTGGAGGCCACTGTGCAGTCGGGGCAGGCTCTGGTTGAACAGGCGCGGATTCAGCTGGATTTTTCACGCATCGTGGCGCCGATCAGCGGCCGTACCGGGCAATTGGCGGTGCGTGCGGGCAATCTGGTAAATGGAGCGGGTGCCGGGGTTCCGCTGGTGACGATCAACAGCACGGATCCGATCCTCGTCGGCTTCAGCATTCCGGAGCGGCAACTGGACGACATTCGCCGTTATCAGAACGAAAAAGACGTGGTTATCCAGATCCTTCCCGATCGCGCGGGTGCTCCGGTGGCCACCGGCAAACTGGTATTTGTGGACAATACGGTGACGCCGCAGACCGGCACCGTGCTGCTTAAAACGCGCGTCGAAAATTCCAGGGAGCTGATCTGGCCCGGTCAATTCGTCAACGTCCGTGTGGTGCTGACGATCGAGCCTGAAGCCGTTGTGGTGCCGGAAGTCGCCGTACAACCGGGACAGGACGGGCCGTTTGTGTATCTGGTTGGCGCCGAGGACAAGGTTGAGATCAGGCCGGTCAAGGTGTCGCGTCAGCTCGGCAGCGAAATTGTGATTGCCTCGGGCCTGGCTGGAGGGGATCATGTGATTACGGAAATTCCCCAGGCGCTGCGCCCGGGCGGCACCGTCAGGATTGCCGACCCGGCCGCGGAGGGCGGAGATAAAGGCAAGGGTAAAGGCAAGGGCAAGGGTGGCAAGAAGGGCGAAGGCAAGGCCGAGCCCGGTAGCAAGGCCGACGCGCCCAAGTCGTGAACCGATTAAAGATCAGATCGTCGGCGTAAGCAAAAAGGGCAGATCATGAATATTTCCCGGATTTTCATCGTCAGACCGATTGCAACAACGGTCCTGGTTGCGGCGATCATCATTTTTGGTTTGATCGCGTTCCGCTCTCTCCCTGTCAACGAGCTGCCCAACGTCGATTTCCCGACAATTTCGGTGACTGCCGATCTGCCGGGCGCCAATCCCAACATCATGGCGACTACGGTGGCAACGCCACTGGAGCGCCAGTTCAGTCAGATCGCCGGTATCGATTCAATGAGTTCGGTGAGCAGCAACGGTCGCACACGGGTTACGCTGCAGTTCAGTCTCAATCGCGATATTGATGCTGCTGCGCAGGACGTACAGACGGCGATTTCGCAGACGCTGCGCCGATTGCCTGAAGGTATGGATCCGCCGACGTTGCGTAAGGTCAATCCGGCGGATTCGCCAATTCTGTTTCTGGCGCTGACCGCACGTACCCTGCCGTTGCCGGCGCTGGATGAATTTGCCGACACCCATATCGCCCAGCGTTTTTCGATGGTGGCCGGCGTGGCGCAGGTGCAGATTTTCGGATCGCAGCGTTATGCGGTACGCCTGTACCTGGATCCCGAAGCGCTGTCGAAGCGGGGTCTTGGACTGGAGCGCGTGGTCAGTGCGATCCAGAATGCCAATAGCAATCTGCCGTCGGGCGTGCTGCAGGGGTCGGCTCGGGATTTCACCGTCAAATCCTCGGCCACGCTGCAGCGTGCCGAGAATTTCAACAACCTGATTGTGGCGTACAAGGACGGCATGCCTATACGTCTTTCGGATGTCGGCAAGGCTGTCGATGGCATCGAAAACGCGAAAGTCAAAAGCTGGTTGAACGGGGAAAGGTCCATCCTGCTGGCGATTTATCGCCAGCCCGGCGCCAATACCGTTGAGGTGGCCAACAGTCTGCGCGCGCTCTTTCCCGAAATCGAGGCCAGTGCGCCGCCCGGGGTGCGCATACAAGTCGTTAACGACCGTTCCGAGTTTATCCAGGCCTCGATTAACGAGGTGGAGTTCCATCTGGGACTGTCGATTATTCTGGTAGTGCTGGTGATTCTGGTGTTTTTGCGCAATGCGCGCTCGACCATGATCACGGCGCTTATATTGCCGACGTCCATCATCGCCACCTTCGGAGTGATGTACGTGCTGGGTTACAGCCTGAATAATCTGTCGCTGATGGCAATCATTTTGGCTGTGGGTTTTGTTGTTGATGACGCAATCGTGGTGCTGGAAAATATTACACGACACATGGAGATGGGCAAAGACCGAATGACCGCGGCACTTGAAGGTGCCCAGGAAATCGGTTTCACGGTACTGTCGATGACTGTTTCTCTGGCGGCGGTATTTATTCCGATTCTGTTCATGGAAGGCATGTTGGGGCGTTTGTTCCGCGAGTTTGCGGTGAGTGTCGGTGTCGCTGTGCTGGTATCCGGCGTGGTGTCGCTGTCGATGACGCCGATGATGTG
>JAKFUJ010000342.1 GCA_021732805.1 Betaproteobacteria bacterium
AAAGTTATTCCGCGGCGCGTTTCCGCGACGACGCGCTGACGCTGATGCGCGAAATCACCGAACGCGGCAAGATCCCGCTGCTAGTCGGCGGCACCATGCTCTACTTCAAGGCGCTGGTCGAAGGCCTCAATGATCTGCCGGAAGCGGATTCCGCGATCCGCCTGATCATCGAAACCATGGCCGACGAAGACGGCTGGCCGGCGGTGCATGACAAACTGTGCAAGGTCGATCCGGAAACCGCGGCGCGACTGGAACACAACGACTCGCAACGCATCCAGCGCGCGCTGGAAATCTATTACATCACCGGCAAGTCGATGACCGACCTGCTGAAAAAACCCAAGTACGTTTATTTTCCCTACACCCCCATCCGCATCGCCCTGCTGCCTGCCGACCGCTCGGTGCTGCATGAACGCATCACGCAACGCTTCGATGCCATGCTCAAGGCGGGATTGGTCGATGAACTGCGCCGGCTGCAGGATGAATACGCGCTGGATCCGGACACGCCATCCATGCGCTGCGTCGGTTACCGCCAGGCCTGGGATCACATCACCGGCAGGATCAGCCTTGAGGAACTGCGCGAACAGGGCATCGCCGCCACGCGCCAGCTCGCCAAACGGCAACTGACCTGGCTGCGCTCGGCTGAGGAATTTACTGAGTTTGACTGTCTTGCCGAGAATGTCGGCGACAGGGTGCTGGAATATATCCGGCAGGAGCTGGAGGCGCAGATTGTCGGGGGATAAGCCTGACTTGCTCCTGACTTTGAGGTGCGCTTGCATCCTCTTTACAGGACTTACATTTTAGTCGTACTGAAAAAATATGAATATTCGAGCACTGCAGCCAAACGACCTGGAGAGCTTGCTGGCGCTCTACGAGCATCTGCACAGATCGGATATTCCCCTGCCGGAACACCAAGTGGTGACATTGACCTGGCGTGAGCTGATGTCCAACCCAAACTACCGCTACTTTGGTGGCTTTCTGAACGAACAGATCATTTCAAGTTGTACGCTATCGGTTATCCCAAATCTTACTCGCGGTTGCATGCCATACGGCCTCATTGAAAATGTAGTCACGCACACCGCGCATCGAAATAAAGGCTATGGCAAATCCATTCTGGCGCATGCCCTGGAAAGCGCATGGTCATCAGGCTGCTATAAAGTCATGCTACTCACGGGCAAGAAAGACGATGCCACATTGCGATTCTACGAATCTGCAGGGTTTGATCGTCATGCGAAGCAAGCATTCGTTGCAAAGCCTGCATTCTGACCGCCACGCACCGAAGCAAGTCTATTTCCGCCCGGTATTCCGCAAGCGATTCGCCAGCGCCCGCAACAGCGAATTGCCGAAGGCCGGATTTGTCTTGATCAGTTTCGTAGCCCGGATGAAGGCCGCAGGCCGCAATCCGGGGCAGTGTGAACATCACGACTCTAGCTAATGCCGACCATGCCCCGGATTTCCCCCCAAGGGGACTTCCTTCGGGGCGCACTTCGTTCCATCCGGGCTACAAAATCAATCCCAATCGCCGCTACTTCCGCCCCGTATTCCGCAAACGATTCGCCAGCGCCCGCAGCAATGAATTACCAAACGCCGGATTGGTCTTGATCAGCTTCAGGAAGTCGTTGCGGTTGATCGACAGCAGATTGGAATCCACCGCGGCAGAAGCCGTCGCTGCGCGCTTCGACTGATCAACCAGCGCCATTTCGCCGAACACGCCACCGGGCCGCACCACTTCGACAACATTGTCCTTGACCATGATGCGCACTGCGCCATCGATGACCACATACATGAAGATGCCGGCTTCGCCCTCGCGCATGATCACGTTGTTTTTCGGGTGATACACGGGAGCCTGCCCGGGAAAATTGGACGTCAATTCCTGCAGCAGCGCCGCATCGAATACCGCGCCTGAGGTCGGCACACGGTCGATGGTATTGGTCGATTGCCCCTTGCCCAGCATCTGCATCACCAGCGCCAGGCGCAGGCGTTTGATCAGGATCGCCAGCAGCATCAACGCGAAATCCGGTGTTTTCTGGATCGCCCCGGAAAAAGCGCCGGCATCGAGTTCGATGACTTCGCAAGCAGAGCGCGCCGTCGCGGTGGCGCTGCGCGGCTCGCCCGTGAATACCGACATTTCGCCCAGCACCTCACCGGCTTTGATCACATCGAGCGGCTTGCCGCCGCGCGTCAGCGCGATGTCGCCTGAGGCAAGAAAATACATGGTCTTGCCTGCACTGTTCTCGGCGAACAACGGACTGCCGGCGGCAACATTGCGCATCTTGCCGTTGGCATGAAAGAACAACCGCGCCACATTGGCGTTGTAAACGTCGCTTTGCGCGGGACGGGTGAAATCGAGCTCGCTCATAAAATCAGACCTTTTGGTGTGGGTGGCAGGCGGGAAAAAGCCGGAAAAACCGCGCCGCACCGGGCACCCATGTTCAGCACAAATCCTTATATGCAGCATCCGGCTGCGCGTCAAGCTTCCGTCTGCAACCACCGATATTCCCCGCATTACGAGACACGCCGTTTGAACTCACGCCATAGCCGCATGGAGAATCGTAACTTGCTTACAGTTACAATACCGCATCGGTTGGCCGATGCAGCAATGCTCTTTCTCCCGTCGGCCGCACGTAAGGCCAAACAGGTAATACCGACCAAATCTGATGATCCCCTCACTGTTCCGCAGCCTCGAAACCCGTATTGTCGTATTTTTTGTGGTGCTGCTCGCCTTGGTGCAGGTCACGGCGTTCCTGATCGTCGGCGCCGCCAACGAAAAAATCGCCAAACGCGAACTCGCCAACCAGATCCAGATCGGTGAGCGCCTCTTCGATCGGGTCATACAGCAGAACGGCCGGCAACTGGCGCAGGCCGCGACGGTACTGGCTGCGGATTTCGGCTTCCGGGAAGCCATTGCCACGCGCGACTCAGCAACCATCGTGTCGGTGCTCGAAAACCACGGCGCGCGCATCAGCGCGAATCTGGCGATGCTCGCCGACCTTGACAACAGACTGCTGGCCGACACACTGCATAAAGACAGCATGGGCATGCCGTTTCCGTACCCGGAACTGATCAGCGCCGCTCAACAAAACGGCCAGGCCAGCGCGGTGGTCATCGTCGACAAGGCGCCGTACCAGCTGGTGGTGGTGCCGGTGCTGGCGCCGGTACCAATCGCCTGGGTGGCCATGGGCTTCATCATCGACGACAAACTGGCACGGGACATGCGGGCCCTGACCGGGCTGCAGGTGTCGTTTCTGACTGAACAGGACAACACCCGCTGGAGCATCAGCGCATCCACACTGCCCGCAAATGAACGCACCGGGCTGACTGTCCGCATCGACGAACTGCTGCAGGCGTCGAACACGAAAAACATCGTGTCCATTGGCGATCAGCAATACGAAACCCGCATCGCCGTTCTCGACAAACGGGATGGCAAGAGAGTGGCTGCCGTGCTTCAGAAATCCCTGAGGACCGCACTGGAACCCTTTAACGAATTGCAGCAGAAGCTGCTCGAACTGGCAATCGCCAGCGTACTGGTGTCCCTGCTCGGCAGCATCCTCATCGGCCGCAGCCTGGTCAGTCCGATCAACAAGCTGGCGGCAATCGCACGCAAAATCCGCGATGGCGACTATTCGCAAAAGGCGGACATCCGCCAGCAGGACGAAATCGGTGAACTGGCATCGAGCTTCAACCACATGCGCGAGGCAATCTCCAGCCGCGAGGAAAAAATCCTGCGCCTCGCCTATCAGGACACGCTGACCAGCCTGCCCAACCGCGCGCTGTTCAATGACCGGCTTGATCTGGCGATCAAGGCCGCCGGGCGCGACCTTGCAACCTCGACCATTCTGGTCATGAATCTTGACCGCTTCCGCAATGTCAACGACACACTGGGCCACCCCATCGGCGACCTCGTGCTGCAGGCCGTAGGCGCGCGATTGCAGGTCCTGCTGCGCAAATCCGACACCGTCGCCCGTCTCGGCGGTGACGAATTCGCGATCATCCTGCCCAGGGCCGGCATCGATCATGCGCGCGAAATCGCCGCCAAGATACTCGCCGCGCTGGATACGCCGGTCATCATCAACAGCCATCCGCTGGACATACGCACCAGCATCGGCATCGCAAGTTATCCCGAGCACGGCGCGGACGCCTACACCATCATGCGTCACGCCGACGTCGCGATGTATGTCGCGAAGCGCGGCAATCAGGGCTGTGTGGTGTTCCGGCCCGAATTTCACCAACCGCACGAAGAGCACCTGACACTGCTCGGTGAACTGGGCCGCGCCGTCGAAAAGGACGAATTGACGCTGTACTACCAGCCCAAGGTCGATCTCAAAACCGGCGTCACCACGCAATGTGAAGCACTGGTGCGCTGGATCCATCCCGTGCGCGGTTTCATGCCGCCGGTCCAATTCATTCCTTTTGCCGAGCAGACCGGTTTCGTCCGCCCGATGACGCGCTGGGTCATCCGCCGCGCGATCCGCCAATGCAGCGAGTGGCAGACGCGCGGCGTTCAAGTCGCGATTGCCGTCAATATCTGCGCCCGCGATTTACTGGATCACGACCTGCCGGACCTGGTTGCCGACGAACTGGCGCAACGCGGCGTCGAGGCAAAATGGCTGGGCATTGAAATCACCGAAAGCGGGATCATGGAAGACCCGGCCAAGTCACTGGAAACCCTGCGCCGGCTGGACCAGCTCGGCGTCAAGCTGGCAATCGACGATTACGGCACCGGTTATTCATCCCTGTCATACGTCAAAAAGCTGCCGGTGAAGGAACTCAAAATAGACCAGTCATTCATCCGCACGATGGCCACCGATGGCGGCGATGCGATGATCGTCAAATCCACCATCGACCTCGGCCACAACCTGGGCATGCAGGTCGTCGCCGAGGGCGTCGAGGACCTGAGCATCTGGGCGCTGCTGAAAGAGCTGGGCTGTGATTACGCACAGGGTTATTGCATGAGCAAACCGCTGCCGGCGGACCAGTTTGAGCAATGGCTGAAAGAGAACGCCGTATTCGGAGATCCGACGATACCGCCGGCACGGCTGGCCAGACGCTGAATCAGGATTGCGCCGTTCAACCGGTTCGTTTGACCTTCACATCCGCCCAGCCCTTTGCCAGCGTCACTTTGAGTTCCTGTTCCGCCATCAATTGCGCACTGTCGCGGATGATCCCGCCATCAGCCGTTTCGGTGATGCTGTAGCCTCGCTCCAGCACGCGCTGCGGATTCAGATGCAGCAGGTGCGAGCGGATGCCGGCGACCTGCTCGGCTGCGACCGTCATGCGTACACGCATCGCCCCGCGCAGGCGACGCGCCAGTTCCTGTTGCTGCTGCGCCAGCATGCCCGTATCCGGCGCTGCTGCACGCAGGCGCTGCGCCGCATCGCGCAAGGCCCAGGATTGCTCTTCTGTTGCGCGCCGCCATTCACCACGCAGCCGGCTGGCCAGATGCTGCAAATGGATGACCTGATTGCGGATGCGTTCTCCCGGATGGGTCAGACGCCGCGACAGATAATCGAGGCGTTGCATGCGATCCTCGATGCCGCGTGCGAATACCCGTGAAAACTGCTGACCAAGCAGCGCCACATCGCGTTTGAGTTTCACGCCATCCGGACTGACCAACTCCGCCGCCGCAGTCGGCGTCGGCGCACGCATGTCGGCGGCGAAATCGGCAATGGTGAAATCGGTTTCGTGGCCGACGCCGGATACCACCGGCAGCGCACAGGCGCGGATCGCCCGCGCCACGACTTCTTCGTTGAACGCCCACAAATCCTCAATGCTGCCGCCACCGCGACAGACGATCAGCACATCGCATTCGGCGCGCGCTCCGGCCAAAGCAATCGCCTCGGCAATCTTTGCACCTGCACCTTCGCCCTGCACGGGCACCGGATAAATAATGACGTTGATGCCCGGCATGCGCCGGCGCAAGGCGGAAATCACATCGCGCAGGGCCGCAGCCTGCGGTGAGGTCACCACGCCGACCGTACGCGGAAACGGCGGCAGTTCGCGCTTCAGTGCCGGATCAAACAGGCCCTCTTTTTCGAGTCTGGCTTTGAGTTTTTCAAAAGCCGCATACAGAGCCCCCAGTCCGGCGCGGCGCATGGCATCGACAACCAGCTGAAATTTGCCGCGCGCCTCGTACACCGTTGCCGTCGCCCGCACCTCGACCTGCATGCCGTTCTCCGGCGTCCAGTCCAGGTGCTGCGCCTTGTGACGGAACATCACCGCATCGACCTGCGCGGCTTCGTCCTTCAGCGTGAAATAACAATGTCCGCTGTCGTAACGCTTGAAGTTGGAGATTTCGCCGGCGACCCAGACCAACGGCACACCGCGCTCGATGGCCGTGCGCGCGAGCCGGTTCAGCTCGGCGACGGAGATCACGGTTTGCTGGGCGGCCAGATCGATCAGGTCAGCCATGGCTCGATTGCATGCGGCAAAGTACGCCAGCGCGTAAAAATGCTGAAATCAAGGTTTGGCGCGCAACTGCAGCAACGGCTGGGTAACGCCGTCCAGTCCGACCAGGGCCAGCGTGGTCAGCAGGACATTCTGCGGCCCCAGCCAGTTGTTGACGGGCGTATACCACTCGTTCAGCGAATGACTGCCGCCACCGATACCGGCACTGGACAACGTCACCGCCGGAATGCCCAGGCTCATCGGCAGATTGGAATCCGTGCTCGATGCCGCCAGCGAAATTCTTTCGATGCCGACACGGCGCAGCGCAGCCTGCGCCGCCTGAACTATCGGCGCATCCACTGCCGTCATGCCGGCCGGCCGGTCGCCGACCAGTTTCAGTTCATAAGTGATCGGTGTTTTGGCCTCCCAGCGGCGGTTTTCCTCGTCGACCGCCTCCTTGATCACCGTCAGTATCTGCGCTTCAAACGCGAGCAACGCCGGCTGCCCGTTGGAGCGGATATCGATGGCCATGGTGGCATCACCGGCGATTGCGTTCACCGAGGTGCCGCCTTTCACCGTGCCGACGGTAAAGGTCGTTTTCGGATCGGTGGGTGGCCGCAGGTCGCCCATTTTGGCAATCGCACGGCCCATCGCGTGGATGGCGCTCGGCAGACCGAACGCCCCAAAGCTGTGACCGCCAGGCCCCTTGAAATTGACGAAATAACGATGGCTGCCAGTGGCGTGACGCACGATGCGGCCCATGCCTACGCCGTCCAGCGAAATGAATCCGTCGATATCCTTCATGTCGCGGAACAGCGCCTTCACCCCGCGCAGATCGCCGAGCTCTTCTTCACCGACAGTGCCGACAAAAATGACATCACCAACGGTTTTTAATGCCGCCTTGTTCATCTGCTCGATCACCGTCACCAGTGTCGTCAGGCCCAGCGCGTCGTCATAAATCCCCGGCCCGTAAAACCGGTTGTCCTTTTCCCTGACTTTGACATCCGTGCCCTCGGGGAAAACCGTATCCAGATGCGCCGAGACCACCAGCTTCGGCCCGCCGCCGCGCCCCTTGCGCACGGCGATGACGTTGCCCTCGCGGTCGATGTAGGCATCCTGCAGGCCCGCCTGCTTCAGCCGCGCCATGTAGTATTCAGCGCGTTTCTGCTCCATGAACGGCGGCGCCGGAATTTCATTGATGCGCACCTGTTCCTCGAACATGCGCTTGCTGTCGCCCTTGATGGCATCGAGCACACGCGTCACGGCACCGTCCTTTGCAATAGCCTCCAGCGCCTGGGTAACTGCCGGCGGAACCGGTTGCGGGGATTGCTGGGCAGCGGCAAACGAAGGCGACAGCAAAACGGCAACCAGCACTGCAATCAAGCGACACGCAAACATGGTGGATATCCCCGCTAAAGTGGCATCAATGTACCGCAGTATAGACATTGCGCAAGCCGTCCGCGAGTTGGTTCCGATCGCCGGCAAAGGAGGCTACCGTCTTTTCATCACAGGGTATTGATGACCGGCCAAACTGTGTCATTGCGTTCAACCCGACCGTCAAACATTCATAGTGAATTGTATTCCTTGCTAAAATAAAGTCACGATCATCGAGTCGGCAACAAGGAAGTGCCATGGCCAACGACACAATGCCCTCCATCATCCTCGCGGCAGGTATCAGCATCGGACTCATCGCCGGCAGCGCAATTCTCGGCAGGTCACTGGAAAACACCAAGAACAGCGACCGCTTTGTCACGGTCAGGGGGCTGGCAGAAAAAGACGTTACCGCCGACCTTGCCATCTGGCCGATCAAGGTACGCGCCGCGGGCAACAACCTGAACGAGGTCAACCGCTCCGCTGACGAGGCCCGCGCAAAAGTGCTGGAATTCCTGGACAAGAATGGCATTCAGCCGCAAGCCATTGCCAGCCAGAATGTCCGCGTTCAGGACCGGCAAGCCAACGATTACACCCAGAACAACAATGCGCTGCGCTACATCGTCGAATACACGATCCTGATTCGCACCAAGGAAGTCGAGAAAGTACAAAAGGTCAGCCAGATGACCGATCAACTGGTCGCCGCCGGCATCGTGCTCTCATCACAGGGCAACTGGGACGGCAACAGCCCGCAGTTCCTGTTCACGCAACTCAATTCAGTGAAACCCGCGATGATGGCGGATGCCACCAAATCAGCGCGCGAAGCGGCGCGGCAGTTTGCAGCGGACAGCGGCAGCGCTGTAGGCACCATCCGTCGCGCCAGCCAGGGGCTGTTCACGATTGCCGACCGTGATCAATCAGCAAGAAGCGAAGGCGATGGCGGCGGTCAGCCCAGCGCACCCAGCCCGAATAAACAAATCCGGGTGGTGGTGACCGTCGATTATTTCCTGAACTGAAGCCGCATGGGCGCACTTCAAATCCCCGCCGTCTAATACCCATCCCCGCTCAGTTCAGGCACAGCGACCTATTGGGCTTTGCCAGCGCATGAGGCTGCTCCATGTGCCGGGTTGTTGGCAGGCACGGACATCATCCACCCCCTGAGATTCCTGAGCACGACCCTGTCGCAACTTTCGCTGACCACCTCGCCACGCTCCATGTTTTCCCTAGCCCCCTCCATGTAACGAACAGTCCGATGGGTGTTGGTGCGTTTTGCCGATCCACCATTGGCTTCAGAAAAAGCAATATCCAGAGACTCTGCCAGCAGGCGCGCGCTTTCTGACTTTAGATTTTCACCGGCATTAGCAGTCCAGAAGCCCTGGGGATTCGCACTTTGCTCCGGCCTGGAAACCACCCTGACCACGCTTTGATAGGCGGGAGTTGCCGGCAAATCCGGCGCATAGATTGCTACGGCATTATCCAGAATGATGGCTGTCTGATCCTGGGTCATTGAAAAAACCGGCAGGCTTTCAATAAACCACTCGGCACCCGGCTTTTCCGGAAATTCGACCAATCTCCTGCTACCCCCCGCAGTCGACTTGTTCAGCCCGCTCTGCATCAGATCCCGGTACTGGTATCCATCTAATATGGATTGATAGGGCAATAACACCTGATTGGCCTCTTGCCGGTTTTTTTCGGCTTGTGCACTTCGCGTCGATTCGAGAATAATTCCGTGTGTAATAAGCGCCGCTAGAAAACCGCCGATATTAGGTGCCGGATAAAGCATGGATGCCGTGCTTCCACCATGCTGGTTGATCGGAAGAAGACCTTGGTAAATGACCTTTGTTTCCTGTGGCAGCCGCAACGACCAACTCGGTATCTTTGAGTTTGGCACTGAAACCGGTAGATTTTTTTCAGGAGGTGGCTCGGCAGCGATTCCAGATAAAGGAAGCGCAACGGCGATTAATAACAAGCATGCTGCTGCGGATGGCAGGAAAAGAACACTCACGATCTGTGCACCAAATATCCGGCCACCAATCACCGTTTTAAATCACCAAGAATGGCGTCCTTGCCCAGTTCCAATGCCTGAAAATAGGTATTGGTCAATGCCGGAAATTTTGGCGGTTCATCCCAGTTCGAACCCGGGCTGCGCGTAACCAAAACCGGCAAATACCAGACATATGTATTGTTGCTCAGATTGACGATATAAGCCGCTCCGCTCAGATACCCTTTAGGCTCGCTGGTTGGGAAATAGGCGGAGTATGTCCTGATGAAACCCAGCGCCTTGATATCGATGACCATCAGCTTGTCGATATTATATTTTTTGCGCAGCGGCGAAAAATCCTTCCGCGCGACATCTTTCCCCGGATTGCTCAGATCAGTCA
>JAKFUJ010000136.1 GCA_021732805.1 Betaproteobacteria bacterium
CCATCAACCCCAAGGATTCCGGTTTTGCCAGATCAAAATCAGTGCGCTTGGGAATGATGACCTGTCCCAATGGAAGCAGTGATCGTGCCAGTTCCCAACCCACCTGGCCCGTCGAACCGGTCAGCAAAATGGTGGTCACGGAAATACGGTGGCCCGGGAGAATGGCAATCCACTGGCATCCTTGGCGGAAAGCAGGGGTTCTCCATCCAGCGGCCAGCGGATGCCGATTTGCGGGTCATTCCAGAGAATGCACCGCTCATGCTGCGGGGCATAATAATCCGTCGTTTTGTACAACACTTCGGCGTAATCCGACAGGACCTGGAAGCCATGGGCAAACCCGACCGGTATCCACATCTGCTTCTTGTTCTCGGCTGAAAGGTTGTTGGCTACCCAGTGTCCGAAAGTCGGCGAGTTGCGGCGGACGTCCACAGCGACGTCAAACACTTCGCCCGACACTACGCGGACCAGTTTGCCCTGCGGCTGCACGATCTGGTAATGCAGGCCGCGCAGCACGTTGCGGGCCGAACGTGAGTGATTGTCCTGCATGATCGGCGGTTTGATCCCGGTCAGGCGTTCGAATTCGCGCGCATTGAAGCTTTCGAAAAAGAAACCGCGGGCATCACCAAACACGGAAGGTTCAATGACCAGTACATCGGGAATGGCAGTCGGAATGATTTTCATCTGAATCGCCCTGGAATACCCGGTCAGTCAGGCGCCGCCAACTCCACTCAGACGTTTACGGTCGCCCGGCGGAATGGCCTGCAGCAACTGGTTGACGAATTGATCCTGCATCTGGTTGGCGCGCGCCTGGTTGCCGTCGATCGAGGAAATGCGGAACAGCAGGCCGTCCGGAATTTGCCCGGTGAGGCCGTAACGCAGATCGACCAGTCGTTTCTGCAGCTTGTTTTTTACTGCTTCGTCACCGACTGTGAACCAGTAAGTGACCGGCTCCTGACGCGAACCCAGTGTGGTGTACAGGCGTTGCGCGGGAATGTCGCCAAAAGGGGTCGTCAGGGGGGCAGCTTCATTGCTGTGCAGCGTGAATCCCTGCGCCGGATAACAGACTTCCGGCTTGTGCGCCTGCAGTGCACCTCGCTGATCCGAACCATAGGCCAGCGAGAGCATGACGCGATAACCCTGATCGTTCACATATATGCGCGACAAAATCTGGCTGTAGAGCTTGTCCAGCAATGCCTGAGTCTGGGGATTGACCACCTGCATGCCGGTTTGGGGTTGTTCGCGCCAGTCGCCAAACTGTTTCGGGATCATGGTCTCCAGCGAGATCGCGGACAAATCTGCAACCCTCTGAGCCGGACGCAGGACGATGGCGCCCACGCTTGCGGAAAACATCAGGGCGGCCATCAGTAAGGCGATGCGATTCGAAAACATGAGTACCCTCAGTTAATTCAGATGTCACTTGCGATGTCGCGACGCCAGCTGTCGGTGGAGGCAGGGTCTGTGATGCGGATATTTTCGCATAGCCACACTGCCTGATGGCGTTATTCCAGGCACGGTTGCCATGACGGTGCTCGCGAGGCAAACAACTCACTTGCACACTATCACAAGTTATAAAATCAATGACATGGGAGGCATCAACTAAAAACAGGCGATGATCAATTGATCCAGGCGCTGATCGACTGTGATGTAACTATTGCCGGGAAACGATGCCATGGTTCTGCGGGATGAGAGTGTGACAATCCTGTAAAAAATACACGGTTCATATAGATGCAACAGCGCGTCTAAAAATAATTTCTTATTAATCAATTAGTTAGATCATTTTATCTGGATTTCAAAATTTCCCGGGCTGCGTTCGACCGTGAACAGGCGCAACAAAGGGGTGAGTTGCTGCTGCAGTGAAGCGGGAACGCGCGCCGTTCCGCTAAATGCAGAAGCTGTGGCTGTCCATGTACCTTGGCCATCAATCTGCAGCGGTCCCTGCAGTGTCCGCATGGTTGTGCTGACAGTGCCGTCATTGGCCGTGAAATTCAGTTCATAGTCACCCAGCGGTGAGACCGTGGTCAGTGCCGAGCCTGCGTTGCGCCACTGCAGCACGCCGTTGCCCTGAATCAGGTTTCGTCCAATGACAAGACGCGGGATGTGCAATGACAACTCGCCATCAGGTTGAAGCGGTGCAATTCTGGGTTCAATCAAGCCCAGGACTGACGCCGGCAGGGAAATATCGGCGTTGGTCAATTCGATTCGGGAGAAACCGACAGTCAACGGAACGAGCCGGCCTTCCGATCCCAGCTCAATGGCGAAGCCGAGTTGTCCGCGCAGCAATGACGATGGTTGAAAACGCCACGTCAGGTTGTGCGCGCTGCCGATCCGCCGGCCTTTTTCACGGATCTCCAGCTGCCCTGATCCCGACCATACGCTGCCGCGTGTTTCGGCCAGCCTGATGATGCCGCGTGTCGCATGATCCATCCGGGCATCGATCAGCGTGGCCGGCAGGATGATGATGAGCCCCAAAGCATAGGCTGCGATTCCTGAAGCGCAGATTTTGATTGCCCGTCCGGGCGCCAACCAGCGCATTACCGGCTTTGGTCCCGTACGAGCATGGCGGTGATGCTGACGAGTCCCGTGGTGGACAGAGCCTCGATACGGCAAGTCTCGATGCGAACCCGCTGCGTTTGCATTGCCTGCACCCATTCCAGCCAGTCCGTGAAAACAGCAGAACCGAATGTCACACGCACGCGTTGCGTGTCCTGCACATCAAGCTTGAGCAGGGACTGCGACAGGCCTGCGGTATCAATCTGCGACTGTACCAGGGTGCGCAGATCGGTGTCTGCCGGGGGGAGGGCGGGTGCAGCCAGCAGTTTTGCATGTTCCACCGACTGCTGTTCCATCTGAAGCGTCTGGGACTGCAGTGTTGTGACGGCTGCTGTCAGTCTGGTACGCGCCTGCATTGCAGACTGTACCAGCCAAACATAGAGCACTGTGGCGACGAACGCCGCCATCACAATCATGGCAAGCCGTTCCGCGGGGGAACGTGCTTTCCAGAGACCGTGCAAACGGGCTGCAGTCATGGCGCCCGTGCAGTGATGATCACTGCTCCGCTTCCGGGGCTTGACCGGGCCGGGGGCGGGTCGACGCGCAGGCCCGACTGCTGCAGGCCGCTCACGATGCGGCGTATTGCCGTCTCATCCATCGCCGCCAGCTCGATCGTCACCCGTTGGTTTTCATAGGAGACCGTGCGTACGCTGCCTGCCGGCAGTTTGTCCAGTGCGGCTCCGGTTTTGTCCATCATCGGCAGAAAATCGCCGCTGTCAGGCTGGCCGCCGGCATGGCGTGCTTCGGCCAGTTTGCGACGCATCTGCAGCGCCGGATCGACCACGGCAACTGCGTCCGGAAAAATTGCACGAAAACGGGTCTCCATGCCATGGCGCAAGTTTCGCTGTTCAGTGGCGAGCGACGCCCAGTCGATGACCAGCGCGGCTGCATGAATCATCAATGCCGCGCCCGCGATCCAGGCTGCAGGACGCAGCCGCCTGATCATTCCGGAATGGGCGCGCCAGCGCCGGCGCTCGTGCGCCAGAACGACTCCGGCGTCCGGCTTCGCGCTCCACCAGTTCCACCGTCCCGCAGATCGCAATGCGACACCCAGTTCCTTTTGCCATGCTGCGATATCCGGTGCCATGTCCGGTGCGCTTGCATATATTGCGATCGAAGCCGGCAGCACGCTGCTCTTCCGGGCTTCATCGAGCATCAGCTTTAACGACAACGGCGGTTGCCGGTGGTCTCCGCCATCGGTTACAACACCCTCAAGCTGTCCGGTGCGGACATATCCCTCACTGCCGTTCCAGGCGAGACTCCATTCATTGTGTGCCCGGGGGAGCAGGAACATCTCGCAGTGCACTTCGTAATTGCCGATGCCGGCGGCGGCCAGTGCATCACGCCAGCGCTGCATGCCCGGTTTGTCAACCACCGCGAGTACGTCCTGATCGCCGGCCGTTCCCAGCCAGATCACCTGGTTGGCATCGGGTTCGCTCGCAGTCTGTTCTTCGACCGCAAAGGCGAGCGTGGATCCGGCGACGCGGACTGCATTCGCCGGCAGACGGGTTTTTACAATCAATACCTGGTCCGCGGGCAGCACCAGCTGGATGCGTTCGGCGTGGACAGGCAGATCAGACAGGCTGCCTTCACCCATGACCGGTTCACGGCCATCACTGATCAGCGCCCAGCGGCAACGCTCAGGTGCAGACGCAAGCGAAACATGAATGCGCAGCAGGCTCATAGAATCTGCAGCCAGACGATGGTCGGCCATCCGGCGCCCTGGCGCGCGAGCAGCACCGTTCCGTTGGCTTCCGAACTGCCGATGATGGCGCGGATCCGCGCCATGAAATATTCGCTGCTCACGGCGATGTCCTCATCGGCAAATTGGGCATCACGCGGCAGCATGCGGCGAAAGTCGGAGCTGTCACGGGCGTAGCTGCGATCCCGCTGGCCGACCACGGAGCGGGCTTCAGACAGACTCAGGCCACTGACGACCGCGGCCAGCACTTCCGCGGAGGCGGTATTGACATTGACCGGTGTGAAACGCGGCAGTGCAGTTACGTGAGGGGCCAGCCGTGCGCGCACTTCGTCATCGAATCCGCTGACCAGCGCCAGTTCCGAGATGTCGGTTAACGGTCGATTGGCGGCAAGATAAGGTGTGGCCAGCGCAAGATAATAGGCATCTTCCGCTCCGCCCCGGGGCTGCAGTTCACCGTCCGCGTCCAGCCAGTCCGCCAGCGCGCCGGCCAGCGAGACGGGCAGCCCCAGTATCGACAGCAGGTGCTGGAAATGGGTAAATTGCAGTGGATTGATTTGCCCGTTTTTAACCAGATTGTTGAGGTTGTAGCGCCCCTGCTGATCCTCAATATAGCCCGCAAGTTTGCCGTTTTCGACCGTCATCGCCGGCAGCCGCAATGCCCAGGGCTCTCCCAGATGATCGACGTTGCTGATGCGCCGGTCATCACTCAGAACCGCACGGGCCCAGTCTGCACCGGCCTTGGCGACCTGCTGTGCCTGCATGCGGTTGATCGAAAGTTCGCTTTGACGCGCCCAGATGTTTTGCGACAACATCATCGCAGTCGCCGCGATTGCTGCCAGCGCGGCGATTCCCATTGCCAGCACGACCGCCACGCCGCGCTGATGTTTTGCCATGTACCGGATGTTCGTGTTCATGACGCCAGCGCAAACACACGTACAATTTCTTCGCCACTGGCGAGCACGAGATGCAGCCGCACGGCCCGGGGCAGCATTGCGCTGGTTTCGCCGGCCGGCCAGCTATCGGTCCACGCCAGACCGGCATCCAGATAATGTATTTCAAACCATTTGACTCCGCTCAGCACCGGGTAGCGCGCGACGGCGGCACTGGTCGCAATGTCCAGTCCCGGCCACAGCCATAATTCGATCTGTCCCTGTTCGTTCAGCTGGTAGGCAAGCCGGCGCGCGACATCCACATTTTCTGCCCCGGCAAACCGGCTGAACTCGATTTGCGGTCCGGATATTCCGCGGGGCTGGCCACGCCACGCCGGGGCGGCACCGGAGACGGTTCGTGTGGGTCGCGGCGCTGCGAGGGAGGCATCGCGCTCGAAACGGTCGAGAAATGCCGCCACACGCCGCCATTTTTCGGATTCATGCTTCACGTGTTCACGTGTATCCAGCACGGTGTTCAGGCCGCGATAGGACATCAAGCCGAGCAGCGACAGGATCAACAGGGCTGCGAGCAGCTCAATCAGCGTAAAACCACGTTCAGGCGGCAGCGGTTTCATCGGGCAGCCCGCGGCGGCAATACGATAAATCCCGCAAGGTGCGCCAGGGAGCGCGATTCATCGGGCGGCCGGTGTACGAAAATGTCCACCCGGCGGAATGCAGGATTGGGCGTGGCGGTGATTTCTTCACGCCAGCTGAATTCAACCCCGCCCTGGCGCGTATTGCCGCGGCGTATTCCCAGCGGCAGCCACTCTTCGCGTGCGCGGTATTCTGCAAGCTGATTTTCTGCGACCCATCCGGCCAGCAGGCGTGAGCGCAATTCATCCACACTGTTTGTGCCCTGGCCCGCAGCCCGCATGGCCGCCAGCAGGGCGATCGACACGATGCTCAGGGCCACCAGTACTTCGATCAGCGTGAATCCCGCCCGGTTATTGCTGCGCAGGTTCGCCATTTGCACTTTTTGGACCTGACCATGGTTGCGCATCGCCAAAGGGGGAAGCGGCAACGGATATGCGTTCATCACCGAGGGTCATGGCGATGGTGTAGGCCAGTGGCAGGCCGTCCGGCCTGAAATCCAGGCGCATGGCGTTCAGCCGCTGCTGCGCTTCGACACGGAAATCGGCAATCACCATTCCGTCCGGCATGGCACGGGGGCGCAAAAGATCACCGCTGTCGTCGATCTCGAGCCAGCCGCCTTCTTCATGTGCGCGCCAGAAACGGTAGCCGGAGTTTTCCGCCGTCCAGCGTACGGGTTTTCCGGTCAACCGGGATTCATCGGCTGCAAGGTTCAGCAGATGCGCGAGACGGTCTGCCTCAACGCCGAGCATGGCGCGTGCATCGGGTTTCACAACTGCGCTGATCAATCCAAGGCACAGCCCCATGATGAGGATGACCATCAGCATTTCCAGAAGCGTGAATCCGGCGTCACGGCCCCGGCAGCAAAAATTGCCGGGTTCGGAAGGCGGCGGTTGTTTCCGGTGCCGGCACCAGTCCGGAAATGTTTTCGAAAGCCGGTATGGATTCATCAGTGGATGACTCCAATGCTCACAGATTCCATGAGCCGATATCGGCATCGTTGCCGTCACCGCCAGGCGCACCGTCTGCGCCGAAACTGAACACGTCGATTTCACCCCGCACCCCGGGATTCAGATACTGGTAGGCATTGCCCCAGGGATCCCTGGGCTGACGCTCAATGTAGCCGCCGGCTTTCCAGTTGGGCGGCACCGGAGCCGCGGCGGGCTTGGCAATCAACGCCTGCAATCCCTGTTCGGTTGTAGGGTAACGTTGATTGTCGAGGCGGTAGAGCTTCAGCGCCTGCATCAGGCTTGCAATGTCCTGTTTTGCTGCAATGACGCGGGCTTCGTCCGGGCGGCTGATGATTTTCGGCACCACCAGCGCAGCCAGAATGCCAAGTATGACGATCACCACCATTACTTCGAGCAAGGTGAAGCCGTGATGCCGGATGGCGGTGTTCATCAGCCTTCCTTGATTACAGTGGTTTACGGTGGATACAGTGATTCAGAGCAGGGATACGGGGACAAACCGGCGTTCCCATGAATTCAAATGTAGCATATTATCTCCAGTCCACGGGTGGCCGGATTTGCCCGCAAAAACACCGCGGTATCGATGAATTCCTGTCCGCGGATCAAATCAGGGTTCGACGTCATTGAAATTTTTTGCGGCATGCTTGAACAAGACTGCGGGGAGACTGCGTGACAACTGCAATACGCTTTGTTCCCCGGCAGTGGCCGCAGGCTGAAAGACGATGAGAGCAGTTTCATTTGAAAGGCCGGGAATGCTGCAATCGGTGACAGTGTCTCTGCTGACACTGACAGCCGTGGCGCTGTTGGGTTTTGTGCTGGCGTACTGGACCTGGAACTGGTTCGGGCCGCAGGTTGAACCATCCGCACCGGTGATGGCCGAGGAGGTCGGGCGCGTGTCGTCTGCTTCCGGCATATTCGGCAGGGTACAGGCCGACCGCACTGTCGGCGCGGCGGTGGCGGGTCCGGTCAGACTGCTGGGCATAGTGGCAGCAAAGGATGGCAGTGACGGGTTTGCCGTCATCCAGCTTGCTTCACGCGAAATACGCGCCGTGCGCGAAGGCGCCGATATTGTCCCGGGAGTGCAACTCGCTGAAGTCCATCGTGATCATGTTGTGCTTTTGCGCAATGGCGCCCGTGAATCACTGGCCTGGCCGCAAAAAGCTGCCGGCAGCAATCCGCAGGTTGTAAAAACCAAATAATGCCTCAAAAAAATTCCTTGATGATCCGCCGCCTGTCACTGATCTGCGTCGTCCTGCTGATTCCGCTGACGATCGCCGCCTTTCCGGCAGGCGCTGCAGAGCAGACGTCCGCGGGGCGCCCCGGACCTGCCGGCAGACCGGCGCAGCCCGCAAAAAACGGGTCGGATGTCGATGTGGTCACGCTGAACTTTGTCAACGCCGAAATCGAAGGGGTGATCAAGGCAGTCAGTGAAATCACGGGCAAAAATTTTGTGCTGGATCCGCGTGTCAAAGGCACAGTCAACATTGTTTCAGCTACGCCGGTATCCCGTGCCCTGGTCTACGAAATATTCCTGTCTTCATTGCGGGTTCAGGGCTACGCGGCGATCGAGGACCGGGGCATTGTCAGGATCGTTCCCGAGAGCGAGGCAAAACTGTATCCGGTGCCTACACGGGGCTTGCAGGGCAAGGGTTTGCAGGACAGGCCGGGCACCGCCGGCGACCGCATACAGACGCAGGTGTTCACGCTCAAACATGAGTCGGCTGCCCAGCTGGTGCCGATACTGCGGCCGCTGATTGCGCCGAACAACACCATTGCCGCTTATCCATCCAGCAACTCGCTGGTGATCACCGATTACGCTGGCAATCTGCAGCGACTGGAAAGAATCATCGACTCGATCGACCAGCCCAGCGGCACCGATCCGGTGGTGATTCCATTGCGACATGCGTCGGCAGTCGATGTTGCGCAAACCGTTAGCCGGCTGTTTACGGAGGCGACGCAGCCCGCGGGTGCGGCAGCGGCGGATCCGACCCAGCGACTGACGGTGGTTGCCGATGCCCGTTCCAACAGCCTGATCGTGCGTTCAGGCAATCCATCGCGGCTGTTTCGCCTGCGCAGCCTGATTGCCACGCTGGACTCGCCGACCGGTGCGGCCGGAAACATACATGTCGTTTACATGAAAAATGCGGAGGCGGTGAAAGTGGCGGAGACCCTGCGCGCGATTTATCTGGGTGAAACAGCCCCGGCGCCGCGTCCGACTGCGCCCCTGACAGCGCCGATCAACCCCGTTTCGGCTGTATCCAATACGGGGGCATCCCCTGCAAATTCGTCATTGTTGTCGCAACCGTTAACACTGCCACAGGCGCCGGCTGCGACGGCGACGGCATCCGGCATTATCCAGGCGGATGCTGCGACCAACTCGATCATCATCAATGCACCGGATGCGATCTACAACAACCTGCGTGCGGCGCTGGACAAACTGGATGTGCGCCGGGCCCAGGTCTATGTCGAAGCACTGATTGCCGAAATCACCGCCGACAAGGCAGCGGAACTGGGCGTGCAATGGCAGTCGCTGAGCGGTCTGGGCCAGACTTCAGCGCAGGCTTTCGGCGGCACCAATTTCGGCGGGACCGGCCAGAACATTCTGGGTATTGCGCAGAATCCGGCAACGGCAGGGCGTGGCCTCAATGTCGGAGTAGTCAACGGCACGGTGACCATACCCGGTGTCGGCCAGATTCTTAACCTGAACGTGCTGGTGCGCGCACTGGAGACGGACTCCAATGCAAACATCCTGTCAACACCCACGTTACTGACTCTCGACAACGAGGAGGCCGCGATCATCATCGGCCAGAACGTGCCTTTTATTACCGGGCAATTCGCGCTTTCCGGAGGCGCCACCACACCCACGCCGTTCCAGACCATCGAACGTCGTGATGTCGGCCTGACCCTGCGCGTCAAACCGCAGATTTCCGAAAGCGGTACCGTGCGACTGCAGATTTATCAGGAGGTTTCCAGCGTACAGGACCAGGTCATCCCCAATCCTTCCGGTGTGATTACCAACAAACGCGCAGTGGCATCGATGGTGCTGGTCGATGACGGACAGATTGTGGTCATCGGCGGCTTGATCCAGGATTCTCTGGTCGACGGCACGGAAAAAGTTCCATTGCTGGGTGACATCCCCATAATCGGTTCCCTGTTCAGTTATCAAAGGCGCTCACGCACCAAGACCAATCTGATGGTGTTTCTGCGCCCGACTGTAGTGCGCGACAGCAAAAACGCCGATGCAGTTACCGGCGGGCGTTATGACTATATCCTGGGCGAGCAGGGCAGGGTAAAACCCGCGCCCAGCGTGATTCTTCCCGACAGCGAGCCGCCCAGCCTGCCGCCGCGAACGCAGCCGAACCCCGCG
>JAKFUJ010000057.1 GCA_021732805.1 Betaproteobacteria bacterium
CGCATCGAAGATCTGCGCGCAGCGGCTGCGGTGGCGAAGGGGCGCAAGGTTGCCGGCAACGTGAAACTGGCGCTGGTGGTGCCCGGTTCCGGTATGGTGAAAGCACAGGCCGAGCAGGAAGGGCTGGATCGCATATTTACCGAAGCCGGCTTCGAATGGCGTGAACCGGGCTGCTCGATGTGTCTGGGCATGAACGAGGACCAGCTGAGTCCGGGCGAGCGCTGTGCTTCGACCTCGAACCGCAATTTCGAAGGCCGTCAGGGTCCCGGCGGCAGAACGCATCTGGTGAGTCCGGCAATGGCTGCGGCAGCGGCGGTTACCGGGCATTTTGTTGATGTACGCACTTTTGACTGATGGAGACGCACATGAAACGTATTGCATGGTTGTTCGTGTTGTTGAGCGTGGTGCTTGCCGGGTGTAATACCGTGCAGGGCCTCGGCAAGGATATCGAGAAAACCGGCGAGGCCATTCAGCGCAAGGCAGACAAGTAACGTAACCGATGGACAAATTTTTACGCAAAGAGGGATTGGTCGCGCCGCTGGATCGCGCCAATGTCGATACCGACGCGATCATTCCCAAGCAGTTCCTGAAATCGATCAGGCGTACGGGCTTCGGTCCGAACCTGTTCGACGAATGGCGTTATCTCGACCGTGGCGAGCCGGATTCCGACAACACCGGCCGTCCACTGAAAGCCGATTTTGTGTTGAATCGCAAACGGTTCGAGGGCGCCACGGTGCTGCTGGCGCGCGAAAACTTCGGCTGCGGTTCGTCACGCGAGCATGCGCCGTGGGCTTTGTTGCAATTCGGCATCCAGACCATCATCGCGCCGAGTTTTGCCGATATTTTTTACAACAACAGTCTGAAAAACGGCCTGTTGCTGATTACGCTCGACCCGAAAATCGTCGACAGGCTGTTCCGCGATACCGAAGCCAATGAGGGTTACCGGCTGGCGGTGGATCTTGAGCAGCAGACAGTGAGTACGCCTTCGGGCGACAGCTATAAATTTGATATCGACCCGCATCGCAAGCATTGCATGCTGAACGGCTTGGACGATATCGGACTGACGCTGGCGCACGCCGATGACATTCGCGCGTTCGAATCGAAACACAAGACGGCGCAGCCCTGGCTGTTTACGTAGTCAGGGTTGTTGCGCGTTTCCTGTTTTAATTTCACGGATTCAAAATGAAAATCGCAGTTCTTGCCGGTGACGGCATCGGTCCCGAAATCGTCGGCCAGGCGCTGAAGGTGTTGCGCCGGCTGGCGGCGGATGGTCTCAAACTCGAATTCGAAGAAGCGCCGTTCGGCGGCGCCGGATTTGACGCGCATGGCGATCCGCTGCCGCCATCGACACTGAAGCTGGCGAAGGAAGCCGACGCCGTGTTGTGCGGCGCCGTCGGCGGCCCGAAATATGACGCACTGCCGCGGCCGCAGCGCCCGGAGCAGGGCATCCTGCGCATTCGCAAGGAACTCGGGCTGTTCGCCAACCTGCGTCCGGCGGTGCTGTATCCGGAACTGGTCAGTGCCTCGACGCTGAAGCCGGAAGTGGTGTCGGGTCTCGACCTGATGATCATCCGTGAACTGACCGGCGATATCTATTTCGGCGAGCCGCGCGGCCGGCGCGATAATGCACGCGGCGAGCGCGAGGGTTACGACACCATGCTGTATTCCGAGTCGGAGATCCGCCGCATTGCTGAAATCGGTTTCCAGACTGCGCTGAAACGCGGCAAAAAACTGTGTTCGGTCGACAAGGAAAACGTGCTCGAAACCAGCCGCTTCTGGCGCGAAATCGTCACTGATGTGGCGAAACAATATCCGGATGTCGCGCTGTCGCATATGTACGTCGACAACGCGGCGATGCAGCTGGTGCGCAATCCCAAGCAGTTTGACGTCATCGTCACCGGCAACATCTTCGGCGACATCCTGTCGGATGAAGCGTCGATGCTGACCGGATCAATCGGCATGCTGCCTTCAGCGTCGCTCAATTCCGGCGGCGGCGGGCTGTATGAGCCGATCCACGGTTCGGCCCCCGATATTGCCGGCAAAAACATCGCCAATCCGCTGGCCACCATCTTGTCGTCAGCCATGATGCTGCGTTACACGTTCAACAAGGATGAGTGGGCGTACCGTATCGAGGCGGCGGTGAAAAGCGTGCTGGCGGCGGGTTACCGCACACCGGATATCGACGAACCCGGTGCGCGCGAGGTGGGAACTGTCGAGATGGGCGACGCGGTGGTTGCTGCGCTGTAATGGTTGATTTGATGTAATATGTTGTTTTAAAAGGTGTTTTCATGAAGAAAGTCGGTATCATCGGGTGGCGCGGCATGGTCGGCTCAGTGCTCGTGGAGCGGATGCGGGCAGAGCGGGATTTTGATCTGGTCGTGCCCACATTTTTCTCGACGTCCCAAGCGGGTGGCCGCGGGCCTGACATCGGGCGCGACACCGGCAAGGTTGCCGACGCCAGCAGCATCGATGCGCTGGCGGCGATGGACGTGCTGATTTCCTGCCAGGGTGGGGATTACACCAACGCGATCTTCCCCAAGCTGCGGGCTGCAGACTGGGATGGTTACTGGATTGATGCCGCTTCGGCGCTGCGCATGCAGCCGGATGCGGTGATCGTTCTCGACCCGGTGAACCGCGAGGTGATTGACGCAGCGCTGGTCAAGGGTGTGAAAAATTACATCGGCGGCAACTGCACGGTGAGCCTGATGCTGATGGCGATGGCCGGCTTGTTCAAGGCCGGGCTGGTCGAATGGATGACTGCAATGACCTATCAGGCAGCTTCTGGCGCCGGCGCTGCCAATATGCGTGAACTGGTGGCGCAGATGGGCGCGGTCCATGCCGCGGCAAAACCGCTGCTCGACAATCCGGCGTCCGCCATTCTCGAACTCGACCGCAAGGTGGCGGATACGTTGCGCAGTGGCGGCGTGCCGACCGAGCAGTTCGGCCAACCGCTGGCGGGCAGCCTGCTGCCGTGGATCGACAAGGACCTCGGCAACGGCCAGAGCAAGGAAGAATGGAAGAGCATGGCCGAAACCAACAAGATACTTGGCCTGGAGGCGAATCCGTTGCCGATCGACGGTGTCTGCGTGCGCGTCGGCGCGATGCGTTGTCACAGCCAGGCGCTGACGGTCAAACTGACCCGCGATGTGCCGCTGGCCGAAATCGAACAGTTGCTGGCCGGGGCCAACGACTGGGTCAAGGTAATACCGAACCAGCGCGAAGCTACGCTGAGCGGTCTGACGCCTACGGCAGTGACCGGAACGCTGTCAGTGCCGGTGGGGCGTTTGCGCAAGCTGCCGATGGGCGGCGAATACCTTGCGGCCTTTACCGTTGGTGACCAGTTGTTATGGGGGGCTGCTGAGCCGCTGCGCCGCATGCTGCGCATCGTGCTCGAAGCCGATGCTGCACCGCGGTCCAAGGCTGTCGTGCGCACACCGGTCAGCGCCTGATCGGGTGAGCGGCCCCGTCAGATGGCCAGTGCCGGCAGACCAAGCCGAAATGCGGAATTTCCTTTAAAAAATATGTGGTTGGGCGGCAACATTCGAGGTTTTGTTAGCTTGCATGCCTAACTGATTGATGCTAACTTTCTTGTCCCACAAAAAAATGATACGGGAGCGGTTCGTGCGCACATTTACTCTTGGCAAGGCACTGGCTGTCGCATTGCTGCTGCTCACGCCGTGGTTCACGCATGCGGCCGGTCTGGGGCGGCTTAACGTGCAATCGAGCCTCGGGCAGCCGCTGAGCGCCGAGGTTGACCTGGTTGTCAGGGGTGATGAAGCTTCGACTCTGGCGGCGCGGTTGGCCTCGCCCGATGCTTATCAGCAGGCGAATCTGCAATACAACGCGAGTGTGACCGGTATCAAACTCAGCATTGAAAAACGCCCGAACGGGCAGTCCTATATCAAGATTACCGGCAATCGTCCGGTGAATGAGCCGTTTGTTGATCTGCTGATCGAATTGTCCTGGTCCGGCGGCAAACTGGTTCGTGAATACACCGCGCTGCTTGATCCGCCGGGTTATGGCCAGCAGGCGGCGGCAGTCGCACCGGCAGCTCCGCGTGCCGCCCCCGAATCGCGACCGATTGCTGCACCTGCACCGGTGGCCAAATCCGCGCCCGTAGTATCCGGCAGCACCAAAGCCCAGGAATATGGCCCGATCGCCAAAGGTGAAACACTGGGCAAGATTGCGGCCAGCCTGAAACCCGAAGGTGTATCGCTGGAGCAGATGCTGGTCGGTCTGTATCGCAGCAATCCCGATGCATTCATCAACAAGAACATGAATCTGGTGAAGTCCGGCAAGATTCTGCGTATTCCGGATGCGCAGGAACTCGCCACGATCAGTCAGGGCGAAGCGATGAAGGAATACCGCGCGCAAGTTGCTGATTGGCGCGCATACAGCGGCCGTGTTGCCGATACGGCCGGGCAGTCGCCCGAGGGAGCCGCCACCGCGCGTGGGCGAATCACCGCAAAGGTCGATGATCCTGCTGCAGCCGAAGGCAAGGATGTCGTCAAACTGTCCAAAGGTGAACCGGGCAAAGGCGAAAAACCCCTGACCGGTGCGGCCCGTGCGCGTGCGTTGCAGGAAGAACTGGTTGCGCGCAACAAGGAGCTTGCCGAAGCCAACGAACGTATTACACAGCTCGAAAAAACCATCAAGGACACGCAAAAACTTGTTGAACTGAAAAGCCCGGGCATGGCTGCAGCACAGCAAAAAGCGGAGGCAGCGAAAGCCGATGCAGCAAAGTCCGCGAAGGCGGAACCTGCAAAAGTTGAGCCTGTGAAGCCGGCGCCGACGAAAGCTGAACCGCCCAAGTCCGATGCGGTGCCGGCACCGAAAACTGAAGCCAAGCCTGCTCCGACGCCTCCGGCAGATGCCAACAAAGATGCGCCTGCTGCTGTGACGGGTGACAAGCCGGCCGCAGAGGCAAACCCGGCGCCGAAACCGAAACCCAAGTTTGTTGCACCTCCACCCCCGCCCCCCGAGCCGGACTTGATGGACATGGCGATGGACAATCTGCCGTTGATCGGTGGCGGTTTGGCGGCACTGGTGTTGGGCGGCGTGGGTATTGCCGCGTTGCGTCGCCGCCGCGCGCGTGCCGGGGACGATGATGAATCACCGCTGGTGGCGCCGACCATGGGCGCCGCTGCTTCAGTCGCCGCTGCCGACATGGGCGATACCACGATAATGGCAGCCGTACCGGCTTCCGATGAGGTGGATCCGGTTGCCGAAGCCGAAGTGTACATAGCTTATGGCCGCGATGGTCAAGCTGAAGAAATTCTGAAGGAGGCGATGGCCAAGGATCCTGCCCGCCAGGATGTTCAGGTAAAACTGGCAGAGGTATATGCGGCTCGCCAGGATGTGACGGCATTTGCCCCGATTGCCGAATCCGTCAATGCGCTGAGCGGCGGATCAGGAGATCACTGGATCAAGGTTGCAGCGCTGGGTTATGCGCTGGATCCCGCCAATCCTCTTTATGCGGAGGGCAAGGATGCGGCGCCCGCGATGATTTCCGACGACAGTCCCACCGGCACCGATCTTGATTTCGATCTGGGAGGAGACACCGCGTACGCACCGGACATCGCGCTGGATGCCGACCCTGCCGGTCAGCAAACGGAAGTGGGTGGCATGCAGGAAATGGCCGCTGCAGCCGAAGCGGGCGTGACACCGGTGGAACCGGCCATGCCGGACTTCAATCTGGATCTGCCGGCTGGTTCGCAAACCGACATTGCGCTTGATGCGGCGCCGACCGATGCTCCCGCCGATATTGATTTCAATCTCGATTTGCCGGCGATCGATGCGCCAGCAGCAGCGGCGGAGCCTGCTGCTCCCGCGGCAGATCCCGGACTGGACTTCAAAATTGATGTTGGCGATCTCAACATCAACCTGGATGAGCCTTCGACTGCTGCAGCCCCGGCGGAGGGCAAGGACGGACACTGGTATGACGTTCAGCAGAAATTTGATCTGGCCAAAGCCTATCAGGAGATGGGTGATAACGATGGCGCCCGGGAAATCCTGCAGGAGGTGCTGAAGGAAGGCGATACGGGTCAAAAGGATCAGGCGCAGAAGCTGCTCGGCGCTCTCGGTTAATCGCGTTGCCCCGCCTGAAACAGACCGCGGCAGCGTAACTGCCGCGGTTTCTTTTTTGGGGAACGCAACACGACAACAAGTGGAGGAATTTCTCCGGTGAGAATGGCGCTCGGCATCGAATATGACGGCAACGGTTTTTGCGGTTGGCAGACCCAGCCGTCGGGATGCGCCGTGCAGGATCGGCTGGAGGCGGCGCTGGCGACAGTCGCCGGCGTGCCGGTGGCGACCATCTGCGCGGGACGCACCGATGCCGGTGTTCATGCCCTGGGGCAGGTCGTGCATTTTGATTGTGCCGTTGAGCGTCCTCTGAGCGCCTGGGTGCGCGGCGTCAACGCGTTGCTGCCGCCGGCGATGGCAGTGACCTGGGCGCAACCGGTTCCCGAGGATTTCCACGCGCGGTTTTCCGCGCGGGCGCGGGCATATCGCTATGTGCTGCTGAATGCCGCTGTGCGTCCAGCCGCGGATCATGGCCGCGTTGGCTGGTTTCACCTGCCGCTGGATATCGCACGGATGCGCGCTGCTGCGGCCTGTCTGGTCGGTGATCATGATTTCACCGCGTTTCGCGCTGCCGAGTGCCAGGCGAAATCACCGGTGAGGACCTTGCACGAAGTCAGCGTCGAGCAGGCGGGGCCGTATGTAATATTCGGATTCCGCGCCAATGCTTTCCTGCATCACATGGTGCGCAACCTCGTCGGCAGCCTGGTTTATGTCGGCAAAGGCAAACATGCGCCGCAATGGATGGCTGAAGTGCTGCAGGGACGGGATCGCTCGCAGGCAGCGCCGACTTTTGATGCGTCAGGCCTGTATCTGATGCGTGTTGATTACGAAAACCGCTGGACATTGCCGGCGCCGCGACTCCACGCGCCGCAACTGGTCCATGCCATTGTTGATTAAAGCGGATATGAATACACGTGTAAAAATCTGCGGCATCACCCGAGTCGAAGATGCACTGATGGCGGCGAGGTTGGGCGCGCATGCCATCGGACTGGTTTTTTATGACGGCAGCCCGCGGGTAGTGACTCCGGCGCAGGCTCGCGTCATCATTGATGCGTTGCCGCCGTTTGTGATGACGGTGGGTCTGTTCGTCAACGCAGATGCGCAGACTGTTCGCAAAACCGTTGCTGCAGCGCCGGTGCAACTGCTGCAGTTTCACGGCGACGAAACTCCGGAATTCTGCGGCGGATTTGACTTGCCTTACCTGCGCGCGGTGCGGGTCAGGGCGGAGATCGATTTGTTACAATACGCACGCGAATTTTGTGCGGCCAAAGGCCTGTTGCTGGATGCCTGGGTCGAGGGCGCGCGCGGCGGCACCGGTTGCGTTTTTGACTGGTCGCTGATTCCCCGCGATTTGCCGGCGCCCGTGGTCCTGTCGGGCGGACTCGACCCTGACAATGTGGAGCAGGCGGTGCGGCGGGTACAGCCGTGGGCTGTCGATGTGTCCAGTGGTGTGGAGTCGGCGAAGGGCATCAAGGATGCCGGGAAAATGGAAGCTTTCATGACTGGAGTGCACAATGCGGGTATATGACTTGCCGGATGCAAAAGGCCATTTCGGGCCTTACGGCGGCGTGTTTGTTTCGGAAACGCTGATTTCCGCGCTCGATGAATTGAAAGCGGCCTATGCCCGTTACAAGGACGATCCGGCATTTGTCGCGGAATATGAATATGAACTGAAACATTATGTCGGCCGTCCAAGCCCGGTTTATCACGCGCGACGCTGGTCCGAACATTTCGGCGGCGCGCAGGTATATCTCAAGCGCGAAGATCTGAATCACACCGGCGCGCACAAGATCAACAACGTCATCGGTCAGGCTCTGCTGGCGCGTCATCTCGGCAAACCAAGGGTCATTGCCGAGACGGGAGCCGGTCAACACGGCGTGGCGACGGCAACGATAGCCGCGCGTTACGGCATGGAATGTGTGGTTTACATGGGTTCGGAAGACGTCAAGCGCCAGGCGCAGAACGTCTATCGCATGAAACTGCTGGGTGCGACCGTGGTGCCGGTGGAGTCCGGCTCGAAGACGCTGAAGGATGCCTTGAACGAGGCGATGCGCGACTGGGTGACCAACGTCGAGCATACCTTCTACATCATCGGCACCGTCGCCGGACCGCATCCCTACCCGATGATGGTGCGCGATTTCCAGGCGGTGATCGGCCGCGAAGCGCGCGAGCAGGTGTCGGCGATGACCGGCGGTCGCCAACCCGATGCGGTGCTGGCTTGTGTCGGCGGCGGCTCGAACGCGATCGGCATTTTTCATGAATTCATCCCGGATGAATCGGTGCGCCTGATTGGAGTCGAGGCGGCTGGACATGGTTTGGAAACCGGAAAACACGCGGCGACGCTGTGCGCCGGCCGGGCCGGTGTATTGCACGGCAACCGCACCTATCTGCTGCAGGATGACAACGGCCAGATCATCGAAACCCATTCGATTTCGGCAGGGCTGGATTATCCCGGCGTCGGTCCTGAGCATGCATGGCTGAAGGACAGCGGTCGTGCCGAGTATGTTGCAGTGACCGACAACGAGGCGCTGGAGGCGTTTCACAAGCTGTGCCGGCTTGAGGGCATCATTCCCGCGCTGGAGTCCAGTCATGCGCTTGCGTATGCGGCGAAAATCGCGCCGCGCATGCGCAAAGACCAGATTCTGCTGGTCAATCTTTCCGGTCGCGGCGACAAGGACATGCATACCGTCGCCGAAAAATCCGGCATCCAGTTCTGATCCTGTCGGCAAGCCATACAAGATGTCCCGAATTGCAACCACGTTCGCACGTCTGAAAACAGAAGGGCGTAAAGCACTGATCCCTTTTTTCACTGCCGGAGATCCTGATCCTGCGAGCTGTGTACCGTTGATGCATGCCCTGGTTGCGGGTGGCGCCGACATTGTCGAAATGGGGGTGCCGTTTTCGGATCCGATGGCTGATGGCCCGGTGATCCAGCGTTCCAGCGAGCGTGCGCTCAAATACGGTGTGACGCTGCGCGACGTAATCGGTTGGGTGGCCGAGTTCCGCAAGACCAATACCGAAACACCGGTGGTGCTGTTCGGTTATGCCAATCCCATTGAAACCATGGGTGTTGAAACATTCGCGAAAGCGGCCAAAGCCGCCGGCGCGGACGGGGCGCTGGTGGTGGATTACCCGCCGGAGGAGGCCGAGCAACTGGTAACCACGCTGGGTGCCGCCGGGCTGGATACGGTATTCCTGCTGTCGCCGACAACCTCCGATGCGCGGCTGGCACAGGTCGCTGCGCTGGGGCGCGGCTATCTGTATTACGTTTCTCTGAAAGGCGTTACCGGGGCGGCGAACATTGATGTTGCCGACGTGGCGCAGCGCCTGGCGCGTATCCGCAGCCACACCAAACTGCCGGTTGGCGTCGGTTTCGGCATCCGCGATGGCGAAACTGCGCGCAGCATCGCACAAGTGGCTGACGCGATAGTGATCGGCAGCCGTCTGGTGCAGGAGATCGAATCCGCGCCCGAGGATGCAGTGAGCAGGGCGCAGGCATTCATGGCTGATATTCGCACTGCAATGGATCGTGACATCCAGGGTCATCCCCCAAGGGGACTTCCTTCGGGGCGAGCAGCATGAGTTGGCTGCAGAAACTGCTGCCGCCGCGCATCAAGCGTGAGGCCGGCAGCATCAAAAAGGCAGTTCCGGAAGGGCTGTGGAGCAAGTGCGATTCCTGCGAAGCGGTGTTGTACCGCACCGACCTCCAAAAGAACCTGTTCGTCTGTCCGAAGTGCAATCACCACAACCGCATTTCTGCCCGCGAGCGCCTGGATTGGCTGCTCGACATGGAAGGTCGTTACGAGATCGGTGTTGAAGTGACGCCGGTCGACAGTTTGAAATTCCGTGACAGCAAACGTTATGTTGACCGCCTGGCCGATGCCCGCACCGAAACCGGTGAAGAGGATGCACTGGTGGTGATGCAGGGGGCGATCCGCGAAATCCCGGTGGTTACTGCCGCATTCGAATTCGGTTTTCTCGGCGGTTCCATGGGA
>JAKFUJ010000262.1 GCA_021732805.1 Betaproteobacteria bacterium
GACCCGCGGGCTTGCGGAAATGACGCGTTTTGGTATTGCGCTGGGCGGTCGCGCTGAAACATTCATGGGACTCTCCGGCGTTGGCGATCTGCTGCTGACCTGCACCGGCGACCTGTCACGCAACCGCAGAATGGGGCTTGCACTGGCGCGCGGCGAAAATGCGGCGGCGGCTCAGGCGGGTTTGGGCCATGTGGCCGAGGGTGTGTTTACTGCCGGCGAGGTGCGCCGCCGCGCCCGTGACCGCGGCATTGAAATGCCGATTACCGATGCCGTGTGCCGGGTGCTGGAGCAGCCGGCAAATGCAGCGGATGTCGTGCGTGAATTGCTGGCACGCGATGCCAAGCCTGAACACACGGATTTGGCCCCGGGCTTGAAGTGAAATGTTTACGCGCCATCGCTGAACCCGCACTGACGCCAGGCTTCGTAAACCACCACGGCCACGGCGTTGGACAGATTCAGGCTGCGATTGCCGGCCCGCATCGGCAGACGCAGTCGATGATTTTCCGCAAAAGTATCCAGCAGTGCAGCGGGCAGACCGCGGGTTTCCGGACCGAAAACCAGGACATCATCTTCAGCGTAGCGCGCAGCGTCATAACGGATTTTGCCGCGGGTGGTGACGGCAAACATCCGCTGTCCGGGAAAATGACCGCAACAGCCGGCCCAGTCGTCATGTACGATCAGCACCGTGCGTTCGCTGTAGTCAAGACCGGCTCGTGCCAGTGTCCGGTCATTCAAGGTGAAGCCGAGCGGGCGTACCAGATGCAATCGGGCGCCGGTGTTGGCGGCGAGTCGGACCACATTACCGGTATTGGGTGCGATTTCCGGTTCGTAGAGAACGATGTCGAACATCAGACGACAGTGGTGTGATATGGGTGGGTTGTCATCAGAGGCCTAACCGGATATCCTTAATTATCAATAACATGCGCAATGTGCGCAGCACGATGTCAGGCTGCGCATCATGGCACGCGGTTTGCATCAGATTATCCATTTTGAGCGAAAACTGAATGGCCCGTCCTGAAAAAATCCGCCTTGGTGACTTGCTGGTTCAGCAAAAGCTGCTGACTGAAGTGCACTTGAAGGCCTGCCTTGATGAGCAGAAAAAAACCGGGCGCCGGCTCGGCAATGTGCTGATCGAGAAAAAGTTCATCACCGAGGAACAGATTTCCAGGGCCCTGGCGCGGCAGATCGGCGCGGTCTATATCGATCTCAAGCACTACAACTTCAAACGGGAAGTGGTTGCGAAGCTGCCGGAAACCCAGGCCCGTCGTTTCCGCGCCATGGTGCTTGAAGACACGGGACAGAATTACACCGTCGCCATGGCCGATCCGACGGATCTCAATGCTTATGACGAGATTACGCGGCTGCTGAAGCGCGATATTGAACTGGCGGTAGTCACAGAGACCGAATTGCTGCGCGCCATCGACCGCAGCTACCGGCGCACCGAGCAAATTACCGGTCTGGCCCAGGAGCTGGGTGCCGATATGGGCGATGCGGCAGTTGCCGATTTTGGCGCGCTGACCACTTCACCCGGCGCCGAAGAAGCACCCGTCGTCAAGCTGCTGCAGACGGTATTCGAGGATGCCACCCAGGCCCGCGCGTCGGACGTGCATATCGAACCGCAGGAAAAAAAGCTGCAGATCCGTTTCCGTATTGACGGTGTGCTGCATCTGCAAACCGAGACCGATAGCAAAATTGCTTCCGCGGTGGTGCTGCGGCTGAAGCTGATGTCGGGGCTGGATATTTCCGAGAAACGCATGCCGCAGGACGGGCGCTTCGCCATCAAAATCCGCAATGTTGCCGTCGATGTGCGGATATCGACGATGCCTACCCAATATGGCGAGTCGGTGGTGATGCGCTTGTTGAATCAGGGCAGCGGCATCCTCGGGCTGGACAACATCGGTATCCCCGCCGACATGCTGGTCAAGATACGAGAGGTGATCCACCGCCCCAGCGGCATGGTGCTGGTCACCGGACCGACCGGCAGCGGCAAGACCACAACGCTGTATGCAGCGCTCAATGAACTCAATACCCCGGAACGCAAGATCATCACCGTTGAAGACCCGGTGGAATACCGGCTGCCCGGCATCAATCAGGTGCAGATCAACGAAAAAATAGAGCTGACGTTCGATCGCGTGCTGCGCGCGGCGCTGCGCCAGGATCCGGATGTGGTGCTGGTCGGCGAGATGCGCGACGAGAATACGGTTGAAACCGGCCTGCGCGCGTCGATGACCGGTCACATGGTGTTTTCAACCCTGCATACCAACGATGCGTCCAGTACACCTGTAAGGCTGCTCGATATGGGAGCGCCACGTTACATGGTGGCGTTGTCGTTGCAGCTTGTTATTGCGCAGCGACTGGTGCGGGTCATTTGCGAAAGCTGTATTGCGGATTATCAACCGCTGCCGACAGAACATGAATTTCTGCGCAGCGAGCTTGGCGATACCGTGGATCAGCATACCTACAAACGCGGTCAGGGTTGTTCGTACTGCAACGGCACCGGCTATCTGGGGCGTACCGGCGTTTATGAAATGCTGGAAATGACCAAGCCCGTGGTTGAAGCGGCGAATCAGGAAGACGTACAGAAATTCATACAGGTTGCCCGGCAGCAGTTGGGCAAACACACGCTGCGTAACCACGCGGCGCAACTGGCGGCGGCCGGCAGGACTTCTCCCGAAGAAGCCATGCGCGTCAGCAGCCAGCTCGCGGAGTAAGCGGCGGATGCCATTTTTTTCCTATAAAGGACGCAACGGGCGCGGCGAAGCCGTGCAGGGTGTGCTTGAAGGCGCGGACAGCGGCGCGGTTGCCGGGCAATTGTTTGGCCTGGGCGTGGTGCCACTCGAAATCAAGCCTTCTGCGGCGCCGGCGGCGGAAGGCTCGGGCTTCAGCTGGAGTTTTGGCAAGAAAAAAATCGATCCGATGGAAGTCCTGCTGTTCAGCCGCCAGCTTTATACGCTGCTCAAAGCCGGCGTACCGATCATGGGCGCGTTGAAAGGACTGGAAGATTCGTCGGTGAACCCGCGATTCGCCGAAGTCGTGCGCGATCTGCGGGAAAGCCTCGACTCGGGACGTGAATTGTCGCTGTCGCTAGCGCGGCACCCTGAGGTGTTTAATCAGTTTTATACGTCCATGGTCAGCGTGGGTGAACAGACCGGCCAAATGGAGGAGGTGTTTTTGCGCCTGTTTCATCACCTCGAATTTGAAAAATTCATGCGCGAGCAGGTGAAGACGGCGATTCGATATCCGCTGTTTGTGATTGTGACGATGGGGGTTGCCATCGTCATCATCAACATCTTTGTGATACCGGCGTTTGCCAAGGTCTATGCGGGGATGAAGGCCGAGCTGCCGTTGATGACCAAGATACTGATTTCTTTTTCAAACTTCATGGTGGAATATTGGCCGTTCATGCTGGGCGGGCTGGTTGCAGCGATATTCGGATTTCGTGCATGGACCAGAACCGCAGCGGGCAGAATGCAATGGGACCGTTTCAAGCTGCGGATTCCGGTGGCCGGTACGATCATCCAGAAAGCAACGCTGGCGCGGTTCTCACGCAGTTTTTCACTGGCATTTCGCAGCGGCGTGCCGGTGACCACCAGTCTGGGCATGGTCGCCAATACCGTGGAAAACGCGCATATCAGCGAACGCATCATCCGCATGCGGGAAGGGGTGGAGCGCGGCGAATCGGTGCTGCGCACGGCGCGCGACGCGGGTGTGTTTACCCCTGTGGTACTGCAGATGATTGCGGTCGGCGAGGAATCGGGTGCTTTGGATGACCTGACAGGCGAAATTGCCGACATGTACCAGCGCGAGGTCGAATACGACCTGAAAAACCTCAGTTCGCAGATCGAGCCGATATTGATCGTCATGCTGGGCATACTGGTGCTGATTCTGGCGCTGGGCGTATTCCTGCCGATCTGGGATCTGGGCGCGGCGGCAACGGCGAAAAAATAACCTGGATGAAACGACGGGAAAAGGGTTTCTCCCTGCTCGAGTTGGCGGTGGTCGCGGTGGTGCTGTCCACCTTGCTGGCGGTGTTTCTGGATCGTCTGACGTTTTATCAGGAGGCGGCGGAACGCGCCCGCTTCGAGGCGACACTGAGCGTTTTCAAAACAGCGCTGCAAATCCGTTTGGCCAATCTGATTCTGGAACGCCGGGAAGGCGAGGCGAAACTGCTGGAAGACGAGAATCCGACACTTTGGTTGTCGGAAAAGCCGACAAATTATGCCGGCGACTACCCGCAGCGGCCTGAGGTGGGGAACTGGTATTTCGATGCCGCGACACGGGAACTGGTCTATGTGGTGAATTTGGGCCGCGGCCTGGCGACGGAGTCGCGTAACGACATGAAACAACTGCGATTTAAAGTGCTGGTCACTTATCAGGCCGTCCACGCGGGTGCGCGGCAGATTCAGGGTATCGGTGGTGTTATTTTGCGACCCTCCGGGGCTTATCGGTGGTCGTAATCAGGCCCGGGGTTAACTTGGCATTACTTTTGCTGTAATATCAAAGACATGGATACGGCATATCGTGAGAAATATCACATGAACAAGCGTTTACAAAACGGTTTCACGCTGATCGAACTGATCGTGGTGATCATTATTCTGGCGATTCTCGCAGCCACGGCGCTGCCGCGTTTTGCCAACCTGCAGGTGCAGGCGCGTGTCGCCAAACTCAACGGCGCACTGGGCGCGATGAAAGGCGCCAGCGCACTGGCGCACGCCGCCTGTCTGGCAACCACGCCGCAGTGTACGACGACGTTGCTGATGGAAGGCGTCAATGTGACCATGATCAACGCGTACCCGACGGCAAATGCTGCGGGGATCGTGACCGCTGCCGGAATCAATGCCGGCCCGACGTCTGACGATGGGTTTGACATTCAGCTTGGCGGCGCTGCAGCCGGGGCTACTTTGCGCTTGATGGTGTTGGGCAATGACCCGGTGAACTGCAGTTTTACCTACAGCGCCCCGAATGCGGCCAATCAGTCGCCGACTTTCAGTACTCTGGTGACCTCCGGCTGTTGATGGAAGCGAATTGGCACGGACATTGCCCTGATGTTGAAGTACAGATTTTAATTTAACCCTGTTTTGATCCGAGAAAGAAGGAGAAGCTAATGAAACAGCAACGTGGTTTTACCCTGGTGGAACTGATTGTCGTGATCGCAATTCTGGGCATTCTGGCGGCCACGGCATTGCCGCGATTCATTGACGTCCAGGGCCAAGCGCGAGTCGCAGCAGCGAATGGCCTGATCGGCGCCATGAACTCCGCGGTGCAGCTGTGTTTTTCGTCCTGGGTCGCTGCCGGCAGCACCGGTGGCACGTGCGCCATGGTTGGTGGAACCCCGACAGTGGCCTCCGGCATCCCGACCGCGGATGCGGCCGGTATCGGTACGGCACTGGGGAATTTCACCGGCTTTACCCAGGCTGGCGCGGTATTCACGTTGACCGCCGCTCCTGCCTGCCAAATCACCTACGTCGCAGCCGGCACTGCTTCAGCGTCAGGCTGTCAGTGATGCATACGCCTGATCGCGCCTGAATCGGGCTGAAAAAACGGGGAGGCGCGGCTTGCTGCGCGCTCCCCGTTTTTTTGAATGGACCGACAATGAAAACCGCGGGTTTTACCCTGGTTGAACTGGTAGTGACAATCGGAATACTGGCGATCCTCGCGGCGGTTGCCGTGCCGCGGTTTTTTCAGGCGACCACCTTCCAGTCCCGCGGGTTTTACGATCAATCGGCCGCGGTAATACGGCTGGCGCAGAAAACGGCCATTGCGTGGCGGCGTCCGGTTTTTGTCTGTGTCACTGCGAATACGGTGACGGCCGCAAATGATGCGGCCTGTGGTCCGGGTACTGTGCTGCCGTTTCCGGTGAGCGGCGGCATTGCTTCGGAAACGGCGCCCGCTGGTGTGACACTCAACGCTGTCGCGTTCAGTTTTGACGGACTGGGTCGTCCCAGCATTCCCGGCGCGACCATTACATTTACCAGCACTATTGCCGGTGATCCGGCGCGGCAGATCACCATCGCGGCTGAAACCGGTTATGTTTCAGCGAACTGAGATGGCTGACTTCTGTTCAGGTTCCGGGCCTGGCGTTCGCGCCGGCAGCCGCATCCGCGGAGTTTCATTGCCTGAGCTGATCATATTCATAGCCATCCTCGGCGTCGGTCTGGCCGGGATCATCGGTGTGATGAATTACACCACGCGACACAGTGCCGATCCGCTGGCGCAGAAGCAGGCGCTGGCGATTGCCGAAGCCTATCTGGAAGAAATTCTGGCGCTGCCGTTTACGTACTGCGATCCGGATGATGCCAATGCAGCCACCGCGCAATCGACGGCGGCCGCAAACCCGGTGGATCCAACGCGCTGTGCCAGCATCATTGAGGCGATGGGGCAGGAGGGCGAAATACGTGGCAGCGGCACGACACCATACGACAATGTCAACGACTACAGCAGCCTGGCCGCCGGCGTGCCGACCAATGTGGACGGTGCGGCGATTGGCGGCCTCGGGGCCTATACCGTGGTGGTTGCAGTGGCGCCTGAGGCATTGACCGCAAATACCGGGACCGTGGCGGAGACCGATGCCAATGCCCGGCCACTATCGTTGCGTGTGACTGTCACGGTCACCGGTCTCGACGCCACGGTGAGGCTCGATGGTTACCGTACCCGCTACGCACCCAATGCGCTGCCCTGATCCGTCATGAATCTCCAGCGCGTTCGCGGCGTGACACTGGTGGAGCTGATTGTGGTGATCGCCATTACCGGCATCATCACGGCGGCGGTTGCATTGTTCATCCGTCGACCGGTCGAGGGTTATGCCGATTCTGCCCGCCGTTCGGCTTTGACGGATCAGGCGGACACCGCTTTGCGCCGTATCAGCCGTGACCTGCGACTGGCTTTGCCAAACAGTGTAAGGGTCAGCGGGCAATTCATCGAATACATAGAAACCACCGGCGGTGGACGTTATCGCGCGGAAACCGGTACCGGCGGCAGCGGCAACAACATTCTGGATTTTACGCAGGCTGATCCGGATGGTTTTGATGTTCTGGGCACCCCCCCCACATTTACTGCCGGCGCCGGTGGCAGCCAGATTGTGGTGTACAACCTGTACAGCACGGGGGCTACTTCCAATGCTTACTTCACTGGAGCCACCAGTAATCGCGCTGCGTTGACCGGCGCTGGCACAATTCCGATTGCGCCCTGGCTGTTTCCGGCGCCGTCGCCCGCCAAACGGTTTCATGTGGTCAGCGGCCCTGTCACCTACGGCTGTATCGGCGGCCAGCTGATTCGCTACTCGGGCTATAGTTACAACGAACCGCAGCAGGCGCCGCCGCCGGGTGCTGCCACAGCCGTGTTGGCTGGAAATGTTGCAGGCTGCCTGTTCGTATATACCCCGGGGGCTCTTACCGAGCGGACTGGCACGATATCGATCATCCTGCAGGTCAGCAGTCTCGCGGCAAGTGGCGCCACTGAGCAGGTGCTCATGTTTCAGCAGGTTCAGGTCAGCAACGCGCCATGATAAAAATATTCCGTAACGCAGCGCGCAGCGCGAGCGTATTGCCGTCACAGGTTAGCGGCTTCAGCCTCGTCACCGCGATTTTTCTGCTGGTCATATTGGCGGCGCTGGGCGGGTTCATGTTGAGGTTCACCGGTTTGCAGCAAAGCACCGTACAGAACGACGTACTGGGCGTGCGCGCTTACTATGCCGCCCGCGCCGGCATCAACTGGGCGATGTACCGGGCGCTGGATCCGGATAACGCAACGCCGGCAGCGCCACCGACGTTTGCCACATGTCCGGCAGGCACACTCAGCAGTTTGAGCGGCTCGCTGGCGCCATTCACGGTCGTGGTGGGGTGCGAGGATTTTGATGCAACAGAGGCGAACCGCAGTGTGCACATCTATCGGATTACAGCCACAGCCTGCAATCAGGCGGCGTGTCCCGTGGCGCCTGCAGCAACGCCGCCAACGGGTTATGTCGAGCGCAGCGTAGTGGTGACTGTCGCCAAATGCAAAGATCCGACAACGGCGCCCCGCTACGAGTGTGCACCATGAAAATTTTTTTTAAAAACAAATACTTAAGCGTATTTTCGGCGACAATCCTGCTGTTGTCGATGATCGGGCTGACAGCGCCGGTGCAGGCACAGGTCGGCGTTCGCGCCGCGGCTCAAGCCAGTGCTGCACCCGGCCAGGCGGTTGTGTTCCAGGCACTGGGCGCCGCCGTCAGCGGTGCCGGAAACGTCACGCCGACATGGCCGGCGCATGCCATCAATGATATTGCGCTGCTGTTTATTGAAAGTGCGGGTGGTGAGCCGGCAACACTCTCGATACCAGCGGGATTTGCCATTGTCGCCAACAGTCCGCAGGCCACCGGCGCGGGTACTGCGGGAACCCGGCTCACGGTGTACTGGGCGCGCGCGACCTCGGCGGCGATGGCGGCTCCGACGGTGCAGGATCCCGGCGACCACGTCTACGCGCAAATCATTACTTACCGCGGCGCCATCACCACCGGCAACCCGTGGGACATTACCGGCGGCGGTGTTAAAGCGGTGGCCAGCACTTCCGTGACCTTGAGCAGCGTCACCACCACGGTGCCCAATACACTGATCGTTCAGGCGGCCAGCAAGGATCTCGACTCGACCGCAGCGGGCTTCAGCGCCCAGACCAATGCCAACCTGACCGGTATTGCCGAGCGTTCGGACGCGGGCACAAACTCCGGCACCGGCGGCGGTTTTGCGGTATGGGATGGCAGCCTGGCCGCGGTCGGCGCAACGGGCACGACGACCGCGACCGTCACCAGTTCCATCAATACGTTCCTGACCATCGCGCTGAGACCCAACGCGGCGCTGACCATCAACGTGCCGGCGGGCACGGTCAACGATGATGTGATGATTGCCACGGTCGCGGTGCGTCCGTGCAGCAACACCAACGGCGGCGCCTGCACGGTGACGCTGTCGCCACCCGCTGGCTGGACGCTGCTGCGGCTGACCGACCAGACCGGTGGCGGCGGAACCGGCGGCTTTGGCAACCGGCTGGCGGTTTACCAGCGCGTGGTCAGCGGCGCCGAACCCGCTAGCTATACCTGGACCTTCGGCGGCGCCCCTGTCCATGCCGGCGCGGTTGGCGCCATCACCAGTTTCTCCGGTGCGGATACCGTCAATCCGGTGGTCGTCGAAAGCGGTCAGGCGACCGGCAATGCCTATACGCATGCAACGCCCGACATCAATACCGGCACTGTAACCAACACCATGCTGGTGTCCTCGCATGCGGCCAACTCGGCCGCTACCTGGGCCCCGCCGGCGGGGATGACCGAAGTCGTTGACGTTTCTTCCCAGGCGCCAACCAACGATCTCGGCATCTCGCTGGAAGTGAACTACCAACTGCAGGCCGCGGCCGGGGCGACCGGGACGCGGACGGCCACCCACTCCAATCCGCCTGCCAGCGATACCGGCGTCACCCACATTCTCGCCCTGCGCCCGGGCATCAACCATTTTTCCATCGCGCACGCCGGCAGCGGTGTGGCCTGTGACGTGCATACCATCACGCTCACCGCGCACAATGCCACGCATACGGCAGTGAACGCCAATAGCCTCGCGGTCAGTTTGTCGACAACCAACGGCCGTGGCACCTGGACCGGGATCGTCTCGGGCGGCGGCACCCTGACAGGGGTCGGCGCCGGCACCGGTATTGCGACCTATACCTTTGCCGCAGGATCGAGCACGGCGCAATTGTCCTTCCGTTACGCCAATCTGCCGGGCACATCGGACACCTTTGGCTTCAACGCCGTCAGCGGTGTGATCAGCGAAACCTCGGGTGCGGCGATTGCCGCCGATGATCCGTCGTTCACCATGGCGCAGGCGGGTTTCCGTTTCCGCAACATCACCGACAGCAGCGATACGATCCCGACGCAGATTTCCGGCAAGCCCTCGAACACCGGCTTCAATGCCAGGACCATCCGGCTGCAGGCGGTACGCACCGACACCACAACCCTGGCCTGTGCCGCGGCATTCCCGGCGGCGGCGACGCGGAACATCGAAATGGGTGCGGAATGCAACAGCCCCGGCGCCTGCGCCGGCAGTCTGGTCAGCAT
>JAKFUJ010000371.1 GCA_021732805.1 Betaproteobacteria bacterium
GATCGGCGCCCAGATGCCGAAACACAGCGAAAAATCAAAGCCCGGCACGCCAGACTCGGCAATCGTCGGCACATTCGGCAACGCGCTGTTGCGCTTGATGGTGCTGACGGCGATGCCGCGGACCTTGCCGCCCTGAATGTTGCCCAATGCCGCCGAAATCGGCGCGAAGTAAAAATCGACACGACCGCCTGCTACATCGACCAATACTTCGCCCGATCCCTTGTACGGGATGTGGTTCATGCTGACCTTGGCCACCAATTTGAATTTTTCCAGGCTCAGATGGGTGCCGCTGCCGATGCCGGCCGAAGCAAAATTCAGTGAACCCGGCTTGGCCTTGGCGCCGTTGATGGCGTCCTGCACGGTCTTGTACGGGGAACCCGGATTGGTCACCAGCACATTGGGCTGCTGCGCCAGCGGGCCGATGTCGACAAAATCCTTGAGCGTATCGAACGGCAGAGCAGAATAAAGTGCGGGATTGACGGTGTGTCCGGACGAATGCATCAACAGCGTATAACCGTCCGGATTGGCACGGGCCGCCACACCGGCGGCAATGGTGCCGCCGGCGCCGCCGCGGTTGTCGGCGAGTACGGTCTGCCCCCACAGTTCCGTCCATTTCTGCGTGTACAGCCGGCCCACGATGTCGGTCGAACTTCCCGGCGGGAACGCTACAATGAAACGCACGGGCTTGGTCGGATAGTCTGCTGCCCCTGCCTGCGCTGCGGCAACCGCCAGCAGCACCATTGCCATCTTCTTGATCTTGTTCACAACAACTCCTCCGTTTTATAAGTGTACGAACCCCGATAATCAGAGCCCGTCGCCGACCTCCACATTTTCCGGCTTGAGCTCGATGCCTGACGCCTTGGCTTGCAGCAGCAGCAGCGTCGAAAAATCCTGGTCAGTATAGCCGTTGCCAATCAGGGTTTGCACCAGATCGCGCGTAACCGCCGTGGTCGGCATCGGCACCCCGTGGGCGCGACCGGCGGCCAAACCCAGATCAATGTCCTTGCGCAGCAATTCCGGGGTGAAGGTCACATGAAAATCGAGGTTGGTCAGCGCCGGTGTCTTATACGCAGTGAACATCGAACCCATCACGCTCTTGTTGAGAAAGTCGAGGAAGGCATGGCGCTGCATGCCGACCTTCTCGGCGAGTACGGTGATTTCACACAGGTTCTGGATCACCACGCCGAGCATCACGTTGTGGCAAATCTTGGCGATGCGCGACAGTTCGCCGTCGCCGACATAGGACACGCCACGACCGATGGCTTCCAGATACGGGCTCACCGCATCAAAGGCGACCTTCGGGCCGGAAGCGACCACCGTCAGCTTGCCCGCCTTGATCACCTTGGCATTGCCCGATACCGGCGAGGCCAGAAACTGGATGCCCTTCTCCGCCAGCTTGGCGCGGATCTCGGCAGACTCCTCCAGCGAGATTGACGTGCTGTCGACGATGATTTCCGGTTTGCCTCCTTTGGACATCACGCCGTTCTCACCAAACAGCACTTCCTTGACGTCCTTGCCCGTGGACACCATCGTAAACACGATGTCGCAGCCGGCGAGGTCGGTCAGGTTGTCGGCAACCTTGGCGCCGGATTTCGCCAGCGGCTCGGCTTTCGACTTGGTGCGGTTCCACACAGTAATGTCGCAGCCCGCTTTTGCCAGCCGCTCCGCCATCGCATAACCCATGCGGCCGATGCCGATCCAGCCGAGTTTGTGTTGTTTCATGTTTGCCATTTCTTTTCCTTGAAGATCAAGATCAAATCAATTAACAGGATGTGCAGGATGAACAGGATCAAAAAAACCGGAATCAGGACTTAACCGTCTGGTTGGCCGGCGGAAAAATAAAGTACATCGATTCATGGTTTTATCCTGGGAATCCTGTCTATCCTGTTAAATCGTTTCAGGTTTTTCTATTTGAACTGTGGCTAATGATTTTGACGATTAAGCCGACAGCGCCTGCTCCCAGTTACGCGTCTCAATGACGGTTTTGACCTCGGCGAGGAACGCCGCCGAATACGAACCGTCCACCGCGCGGTGGTCGAAACTTTGCGCCAATACACCCACCGGCCGGATCGCAATCGAATCGCCGTCCGCGCTTTCAACGACCACCGGTTTTTTGCGGATGCCGTCGGCGGAAAGAATCGCCACCTGCGGTTGATTGATGATGGGCGCGGTAATCACGGTGCCGAAAGCGCCGTTGTTGCTGATAGTGTAGGTGCCCTCGGTCATTTCATCGGGGCGCAGTTTGCCGCTGCGGGCGCGCTGCGCCAAGTCATTGATTTCTTTGGCAATCTGCGGCAGCGATTTAGCCGGCACATCCTTGATCACCGGCACCAGCAAACCGTCAAAATTGAGATCGACCGCGATGCCGATGTTGATCCGGCGATGCAGTGCCAGGCCATCACCCTGCAGGCTGGCATTGAGCTTGGGAAACTTGCCCAGCGCAATCGACACCGCGCGCACGATAAACGGCAGGTAAGTCAGCGCAAAACCCTCGCGACGTTTCCACTCGGCGCCGTGCAGCTTGCGCGCAGCTTCGACGCGATGGAAATCGGCCTCGACCACCTGCAGCACATGCGGCGCGGTATGCCAGGACTTCGCGGTGTTTTCGGCGACGCGCTTGCGCACGCTGTTGAAGGGCGCGGCCTGCCCTGCCATCACCGGCGCAGAGAATGACGAAACAGCGGCCGGTGCCGTAGCAGGGCGCGTACCACGACTGGCAATGAATTCGGTGACATCTTCGCGGGTAATGCGGCCGTCACGGCCGGTGCCGGTGATGTCCGCCGGATTCAGGCTGTGCTCTGCGACCAGCCGGCGCACGACGGGTGACAGACGGTCGGCGGCATTCACTTTCGACAAGGAGGACGGCGCACGGAGGGGCGTGTGCGCGGCTGCAGGCGTCGCAGCGACTGGGGTCGTTGCCGTTGCAGCAACCGGTTTTGCCGCCGCTTTTTCCACATCGGCCTCGCGGATCACAGCGAGGCGCACACCAACTTTGGCCGTAATCCCCTCGGCCACCACAATCTCGGCCACCACACCGGCGACCGGCGACGGGATTTCGGTGCTGACCTTGTCGGTTTCCACGTCAAACAAGGTCTCATCGGCCTTGATCGTGTCGCCGACTTTTTTGTACCACTTGGTAACTACGCCCTCGGCCACGGTTTCGCCGAGTTGCGGCATGATGATGTCCATCGTCAGTCAAGTCCCGGTTGTGCTGTTGATGATTGTTACTGTGCTGCCTTGTAAACGATCTTGCCGCCCACCATCGTCATCACCGGCTTCAAATCCTTGATGTTGTCTGCCGGCACGGTCAGGTAGTCCTTGTCGAGCACCAGCAAATCGGCATATTTGCCTTTTTGCAGCGAACCGAGATTGCCCTCCTGAAACAGGATGAAGGCATTGCTGCGGGTGTGGGCAATCAGCGCCTCCTCCCGCGTGATGCTCTGGCGATTGACATGGTGACCACCGACCATCTTGCCGGTGATGGCAAAACCCAAGGTATAAAACGGATTCGATGTGGTCACTGCCGTGGCGTCGGAGCCGAGCCCCCACAGGATGCCGCTGTCCTGAATGCGGCGGAACGGCGGCATGTCCCACGCCTTGTCACCGTGAACCCGGTGCATCAGCACGCCCTGGATCAGCGGCCGGCTGTGGATCTGCGCGGTCATGCCGAGGCGTTTCATGCGCAGCAATTGCTGATCGTCGATCTGGTCCAGATGCGAGAACGACCAGCGCAGCGCCTTGATCGGCGACACCTTGTTGAGATCCTCATAGGCCGCGAGAAACTGGTCGATGGGACCATTCATCTCGACATGCGAATTCAGATAAATGCCGCGCTGCGCCAGCGCCGTGGCGATGCGCACCATCTGCGCGATGTCGTCCGGTTTGACTTCCTTCTGCACCCGCAACAACTGCGTGGTGATCGGCGAATAAACCGATTCGCCCCAGCCGATGTGATCAAAATAGTCGTTGCCCTGGAATGGCTTCAAAGCCGGAATCTCTGCCAGCACCTTGTCCACCTGCTCCGGCGTGGCGGGCTGGCGGATCGTGGTCCAGAACACACGCACATTAAGCTCGCCTTTATCGGCGAGCTGGCGATAAGGCTCGTAGTGTCCCGCGGTCATGCCGCGCCCGCCGGCATCGCCCCAGGCCGTGATGCCGAGTGAATTCAGATAGGTCACCAGCTTGCGCGCATTGATCGCACGCGCTTCGGCTTCAAGTTTTGGCACCTTGCCGGCAACAAACGCAACACCTCCGGCGCCGCGCACCACACCGGTCAGTTTGCCGCCGGCGTCTTTTTCAATCGTGCCGTTCGGCGGGTTGGGCGTGGTCTCGTCTATTTTCGCAGCGCGCAATCCTGCAGTATTGAGATAGACGTGGTTATAGATCGACTGCACCGCCAGCGGCGTATCAGGCGCAAGGCTGTCGAGTTCCGCCAGCGGAAAACCCCGCGGAGCGTCGATGAATTGCTCCTCCGACCAGCCGCCCAGAACGCTCACCCATTCGCCGGGCCTGGCCATGCGCGCCCGTGTCGCGAGCATCTGCAACGCCTGCGCACGCGAGGTGACGCCATCAAAACGCAGCTCATCGTGTTCGGCGGCGCGTATCCAGTGCGAGTGATTGTCGATGAGGCCCGGTATTACCGTGCGACCCTGCAGATCAATCACCGTGGTGCCGCTGTCGGCCAGCTTGCGAATTTCGCCGCTGCTGCCGGCCGCCACGATGCGCTGATTCTTGATCGCCAGCGCCTGCACGATCGTGAACCGGTCATCGACGGTGACGATCTTGCCATTGAGCAGAATGGTGTCAACCGCCAGAACCGGCCGAACCGACAAAAAGGCTGAAAAAAACATCAATAAAAACAATGATTTATTTACAATATTGCGCATCACCCCATCTCCTCTGGTCAACATGCTGTTCAATCAATCCGCTCGCTGATCTCGCGCACGATGCGCTCGACCGACGGAATCGTGTTGTCTTCCAGCCGGTCGGCGGACGGCAACGGGATATGCGGCGTGGTGATGCGGATGATCGGGCCGTCGAGTTCCCAGAAACACTCGTCGGCGATGATCGAAGCGATTTCCGCGCCCCAGCCGCAGAGCCGCGGATTTTCCTCGATGGTCACCAGCCGTCCGGTGGCCTCCACTTCAGCGAGGATGGTCACGGTATCCAGCGGCACCAGTGTACGTACATCGATCACGGTGCAGGAAATGGCGTGTTCTTTTTCGAGGATTTCCGCTGCAGCCAGCGCACGATGCACCATCAAGGCGAGCGCGACAATCGTGCAGTCCTTGCCCCGTCGCAGCACCCGCGCCTTGCCCAGTTCATCGACATGTTCGCCGTCGGGCACTTCGCCCCTGAACGGATACAGCGACTTCTGCTCGAACACCAGCACCGGATCGTCGCTACGCACCGCCGCGGCGATCAGGCCCTTGACGTCGGCAGGAAAAGCGGGGGCTACGACCTTGATGCCGGGAATCATCATCGCCCAGTTCTCCACCGACTGTGAGTGCTGCGCGCCGAAACGTGAACCCGCGCCATTGGCGGTGCGGATCACCAGCGGCATCTGCACCTGGCCATTGGTCATGTAACGTGATTTGGCAATTTCGTTGGCAACGATGTCCCAGCACACCGCAAGGAAATCCGAAAACATGATTTCGGCAATCGGCCGCAAGCCCGTCATCGCCGCACCCATCGCCGCACCCAGAATGGCCTGCTCCGAAATCGGGCAATCGCGTACGCGTTTTTCGCCGAATTTATCGAGCAGGCCGACCGTCGCCTTGAACACGCCGCCGGCATGCGCCACGTCCTCACCCAGAAACACCACGCGTTCATCGCGCGCCATTTCCTGCGCGATGCCCGCGGCCACCGCGTCGCGGTAAGTCAGTTCCGCCATGCGGCACCCCCGTCAGCCCACACATGTTGATAAATGCCATCCAGCGACGGCGGCGCCGAGGCTTTGGCGGCTTCGGTCGCGTCATTCACCTGCTGCATCACTTCCCCTTCGATATCGGTCAGCGTGGCCTCGACGATACCCAGGCCGAGCAGGCGTTCGCGGTAAATTTTGATCGGGTCGTATTCCAGCCATTTTTCCAGCTCACCTTCCGGCCGGTACTTGCCCGGGTCGGCGCGCGAATGGCCGGAATGGCGGTAGGTCATCGCCTCGATCAATGCCGGCCCGCCGCCCTTGCGCGCGCGGGCTATGTATTTGCTGGCAGTGCGGTACATCGCGTCGGCATCGTTGCCGTCGACAACGATCTTTTCCAGGTTGTACGCCGCCGCACGATCCGCCGCCGGATGTTCCACTGCGGTCACTGCGCTGATCGGCGTGTATTCCATGTACAGATTGTTTTCACAGACAAAAATCACCGGCAGTTTCCACACCACGGAAAAATTCAGCGCTTCGTGGAAAGCCCCGATGTTGGTGGTGCCGTCGCCGAAGAAACACACGGCCACCTGTTCGGTGCCGCGGTACTGCGCACTCCACGCCGCACCCGCCGCCACCGGCAGATGCGCACCGATGATGGCGTAGGAACCCATCGCGCCTTTGCTGACATCCGTCAGGTGCATCGAGCCGCCCTTGCCGCCCAACAGGCCGCATTCACGGCCCATCAGTTCGCCGAGCACACCGGTCATCGATGCGCCGCGCGCGAGGGTGTGGGCATGGCCACGATAGGTGCAGAAGGTGTAGTCATCCGGCCGCATCGCCACACCGAAGGCCGCGGCGATGGCTTCCTGGCCCAGCGACAGATGGCTGGTGCCCTTGATCAGGTTCTGCAGGAACAGGTCATAGGCACGTTTTTCGCACAGCCGCAGTTCCAGTTGCATGCGGAACAGCTCCAGCCGGATATCGCGGCCGATATCGTCTTCCGCCGCAGCGGGTTTTTTGCTTTTCACTTTGGTATCCAAATTTCACCTCAAATCAAATTTAACCGCCGATAAACGCCGATGAACGCAGATTCAAAATCTGGAAACAAATACCGTTGTTATCGGCGTTTATTTGCGTTCATCGGCGGTTAATCAGTATTTATTCGCAATCGGCAGCTCCTGCGCCGGGAACAGCGTGATGACTTTCGCGCCGTCAGGGGTCAGCACCACTTCTTCTTCAATCCGCGCCGCCGACACGCCGTCCTTGGCCGGACAGAAGGTCTCGACCGCGAACACCATGCCGGCTTTCAGTTCGTAGGGATCCTTGAACGAGTTCAGGCGCGAGATCAGCGGCCGCTCGTGCAGGCCGAGGCCCAGGCCATGGCAGAAATTCAGGCCGAAGGCCGCCATCTCGGTCTCGAAACCGATTTCGGTGCATTTCGGGAAAGCACGCGCCACGGCGTCGGTAGACACACCCGGTTTAAGCATGCCGATCGCATCATCCATCCAGCGCCGCGCGCGTTTGTAGGCGTCGTGCTGCGCTGGTGTCGCGCTGCCCACGGTGAAGGTGCGGTAATAGCAGGTCTTGTAACCCATATAGGAATGAATCAGGTCGAAGTAAGCCTGGTCACCGGGACGGATCATGCGGTCGGTGAAATTATGCGGATGCGGACTGCAGCGCTCGCCGGCAATCGCATTCACTGCCTCAACACAATCCGAACCCATCTCATAAAAACGTTTGGCCGCCATCGCGACGATTTCGTTTTCGCGGATGCCCGGCTTCAGCGCCTCGAAAATATCCTGGTACACGCCGTCGCCCATCGCCGCCGCGGTATTGAGCAGCGTGATTTCGTCGTAACTCTTGATCTCGCGTGCGTCGAGCATCACCTGCTGCCCGTCCATCACCTTCAGGCCCAGCTTCTGCAGCGCAAACAGGAACGGCGGCTCGACGACGTCGATACCGATCGGCATGTCGGCGACCCCTTCCTGCTTGAGGATGTCGTAAATCTCTTTCGCCGCCGCCTCGAACAGGCCGACTTTCGGTGACACTGCACCGCGCAAACCGGCGAGCCCCGGAATGTTGTGATTGGTCGGCAGCCACGGCGCATAGAGTTTGTGGTGACGCACAGCAGAACCAAAATCCCAGACCCAGGGTTCGCCATTGCCGGTGAGCAGACACCAGCGCGTCAGTTTGTCGCGCGCCCATTCGCCGATCACCGTGCTCGAGATGTAACGCATGTTGATCTGGTCGAACACCAGCAGCGCACCGAGCTTTGATTTCGCCAGCGCATTGCGTGTACGCGCGAGCCGGTATTCATGCAGGCGGCGAAAATCAACGCGTTCCTCGAAATCCACCTGCATGCGGCCCGGCGCCTGCAGCGGGCGCTCCCAGCGATGCCCCGGATTCGCCGGATCGAACAACACATCCGGCGCCGAAGAAATACGCTTCTTCGGATCAATGCCCGAGGCCTTGATCTTCTTGGGTTCCACAGTTTTTGTTTTTTTACGGGACATCAAATTTCTCCAATTAAATCAACAACTTATATAAAAACACTTCACGAACACCTCAATCCTCAATCCGCACTCATCATTCATCGTTCATCACTGCAGTTCTAGTCCGCCTTGATGCCGGCGGCTTTGATGATCGGTGTCCATTTCGCCAGTTCGCTTTTGACAAAAGCATGCAGTTCTTCCGGCGTTGTCGGCGCGGCAATCGCACCACGTTGCAACAGCGCAGCCTTGACCTCCTCCGAACGGAGGATGCCGGTGATTTCCTTGTGCATTTTGGCGACGATGGGTTTCGGCGTCTTCGCCGTCGTGAACAAGCCAAACCACAGTTCAGCCACCATGCCGGGAATGCCCGCCTCGGTCGCGCTCGGAATGTCCGGCGCGCCGGCAAAACGTTCCGTGCTCGACACCGCCAGCGCACGCACCTTGCCCGATTTCAGTTGCGCATGGGCCGTCACCGGCGACAGGAAGGAAATCTGTGTTTCGCCTGACAGAATCGAAGTCAGCGCAAAACCCGCGCTCTTGTATGGAATGTGCTGCACATTGGCCTTGGCCACCTGCTTGAACAGTTCACCGGTGAGATGGCTGATGGTGCCGTTGCCGGCAGAGGCATAACTCAGGTTGCGCTGCTTCGACAGGGCCACCAGTTCCGGCACGTTCTTCGCCGGTACCGAAGGATGCACCACCAGCACGGTGACGCCGGTTGCAGTTTTGGTGATCGGCGCGAAATCCTTCAATGGGTCGTAACCCAGATTTTTGTACAGCGACACCGCGCTGACCATCGGACCGGCATGCCCCATCACCAGCGAATAACCATCGGGCGTCGACTTCGCCACCACCTCTGCGGACAGCGTGCCGCCGGCGCCGGCGCGGTTGTCGACCACCACGGGTTGCTTCCAGACTTCAGTCAGCCGCTGGCCGATATACCGCGACAGGTAATCTGCAGTGCTGCCGGCGCCCTGGCCCATGATGCGTATCGGCTTCGACGGGTACTGGTCAGCGGATTCGGCAGCCAGTGCCGGAACTGCGATCAATGCCGTGCCCAGCACGACGCCCTGCAACACCGTTTTCAGATCAGCCATGTGCTCCTCCGCAAGTTTGTTTTTTGAAGATTCAAATGCCTGCGCGCTGCTGGTACGACAGATCCATGTATTTTTCCGGATTGCCCTTGGGCGACTGCAATCCTTCGGCCTGCCAATATACGTCGATCACCTGGCGCAGTCCCGCGGCATCGATCATCGGCAGCGGTTTTTTGCCGAAAGCATCGAAAGCGCGACCGGCAAGGTCGGCGGAAATATTCAGCCGCTGCGGCAACAGGGTGATGGCCTCGGCCTTGTGCGCCGGATCACGCAGCCAGTGACAGGCGCCGCGGAAGGCGCGGATGAACGCCACCAGCCGATCGGCATTCTGCGCAGCCCACGACCGCCGCGTCGCCGCGATCGAACCGGGATAGGTCGGGAAAAACTCCGTGGTTGCACCCAGTGAAGCGAAACCCGCTGCAATGAGGTTGCGGTCAAATGGCGGATTCAGCCAGCTTGCGATTGCCTGGCCGTTTTTCAGCGCATCAAAACGTTCCTGCGAGCCGCCGATCTCGAGAAAGTTGTAATCGCTTTTGCCCATCCCGTTTTCCTGCAGCAGCTTGCGCAGCAGCAGCGCATAAC
>JAKFUJ010000422.1 GCA_021732805.1 Betaproteobacteria bacterium
AGGTCGGCAAAGAAGGCGTGATCACCGTCGAAGACGGCTCGGGCCTGGAAAGCGAACTGGAAGTGGTCGAAGGCATGCAGTTCGACCGCGGCTACCTGTCGCCGTACTTCATCAACAACGCTGAAAAACAGCATGCGTTGCTCGAGACCCCTTACGTGCTGTTGCACGACAAGAAGATCTCGAACATCCGTGACCTGCTGCCGGTACTGGAACAGGTTGCCAAGGCCGGCAAGCCGCTGCTGATCATCGCCGAAGAAGTCGAAGGCGAAGCGCTGGCAACTCTGGTCGTCAACAACATCCGCGGCATCCTGAAGACCTGCGCCGTCAAGGCTCCGGGCTTCGGCGACCGTCGCAAAGCCATGCTCGAAGACATTGCCATCCTCACCGGCGGCACGGTGATTGCCGAGGAAGTCGGCCTGTCGCTGGAGAAAATCACGCTGGCTGATCTGGGCCAGGCCAAACGCATCGAAATCGGCAAGGAAGAAACCACGATCATCGACGGCAACGGCGACCAGAAATCGATCGAAGCGCGCGTCAAACAGATCCGCGCCCAGATCGAGGAAGCCACCAGCGACTACGACAAAGAGAAGTTGCAAGAGCGTGTGGCCAAGCTGGCCGGCGGTGTTGCGCTGATCAAGGTCGGTGCCGCAACCGAGCTCGAAATGAAAGAGAAAAAAGCCCGCGTTGAAGACGCGCTGCACGCCACGCGTGCTGCCGTTGAAGAAGGCATCGTCGCCGGCGGCGGCGTTGCGCTGATCCGCGCGCGCCTCGGCCTCGGCAAACTGAAAGGCGACAACGCCGATCAGGACGCCGGCATCAAGATCGTGCTGCGCGCCGTGGAAGAACCGCTGCGCCAGATCGTCGCCAACGCGGGTGATGAGCCCTCGGTGGTGGTGAACAAGGTCGTCGAAGGCAAAGGCAACGTCGGCTACAACGCCGCGACCGGCGAATACGGCGACCTGGTGGAAATGGGCGTGCTGGATCCGACCAAAGTCACGCGCTGCGCACTGCAGAACGCGGCTTCGATCGCCGGCCTGATCCTGACCACTGCCGCGATGGTTGCGGAATCGCCGAAAGATGACGGCGGCCACGGTGGTCATGGCCACGGCATGGGCGGTATGGGTGGCATGGGTGGCATGGATATGTAACTCGCGAAGCGAGTTGCATATCCTGATCTGAAGGAGCAGGGGAAACCCATGGTTTCCCCCGAGCCCCCTTCCTTCGGAGTATTGGATGCATCAGAAACCCCGCTTTGGCGGGGTTTCTTTTTGCATGAGGCAGACAGCAGGAAAACGCTGTGCGTCGATTACAATGCAAGCCCGGGTTCAAATATAAAATCAGATCATGCCCATCGAATTTACGCTGGTATCCATTCTGTTTGCCGTAGTGCAGGTCGCGATTTACCTGTTGATCGGTCGCGGGGCGATGTACTTGCTCGGCGGCGCGGCCCGTGAGCAGAATTTCATCTACCAGCTGTTCAAAAAGGGCACTGAACCGCTGGTCAAAGTCACCCGCATCATCACCCCCAAATTCGTTATCGATCGCCACGTGCCCTTCGTGACCTTCATCCTGCTGGTATGGATCGGCCTGATGCTGATTTACCTGCGGCGCTCCATCTGTCTGGCCCAGCAACTGAACTGCGTGTAACGGGCTATTACCTTGACGCAAAACGGTTTTGAGGTTTAAATAGCGCCCTTTCGTCCGGCCCTGCAGGCGGGCGGAACCCAGATACCCTCAGTTTTTGTATTACCCTCAGCAGCACGGGGCCGGGTAGCTCAGTCGGTAGAGCAGAGGACTGAAAATCCTTGTGTCGGCGGTTCAATTCCGTCCCCGGCCACCAAATTAAAGCGTTAGCAAGTAGTATTGGCAACTCGCAATCTACAAAATTGGCCGAGACGCTTACTCATGCCGAACAAATCTCAACTGGGTTTATTTATTGCCTCAATTGGCAATCATCCAGCACTGCAGATACCTTTACTTATTTTTGCGATGGCAAGGTATTTGATGATTTCTCGTGCCCCCCAGATACCTTCAGCCTTAATTTGGTGAGTCAATGTAAACGCACCTTAGGTTTAGATAGACAATCTTCAAAAGCTTATTTTAAGGAACCAACTTTTCGCTTTTTCTATTTCGAGCATAATTTTCGAGATACATTTTACTAATGGAACGGGACTAAGCACTGGGAGGCAGGAATGACGAAGGATCGTATGGAGACCATATGTGGTGTCGGACTGCATGTGCCGACCGGTGCTGTGGATTCTGCTCTCAAGGGTCTTGCGCCACGTCTAAAGGCACTGCGCGGCGCCCGTGTCGGGATCCTCGACAATTGCAAGGAGTTTGCCGATCTGGTCCTGCACGGGGTCGCCGAAGTGCTTGAGCGGGATTTTGGCGCCAAGATCCGTTTCTGGCGCAAGAGTTATCTCGGAATTCCTTCGCCATACGCAAAGGAAATGGCGGGGTCATGTGACGCGGTAATCAACGGCGTCGGGCACTGAGGCTCGTCAACCCCCTGGACCGCGCGTGACGCGGTCGAGCTCGAAAATCTTGGCATCCCCACTGTCACCGTAATCAGCACGGAATTCGCCCCGCTCGCCCAGGTAACGGGGCAGGGCGCAGGTCATATGGGTTTGCCGATTGTGGTCGTCCCTCATCCAGTGGGTAATCGCGACGAAATGCTTGTCCGGAATCGGGGCAGGGAAATCGCCGCGGAGTGTGCCCGCATATTGACTACGCCTGCGGATCAATTGGCGAAAGAGTGCGAAAGCAGGGTGTTCCCGCTGACGACATCGCTCATGCCGCGATGAGGCTTGCATGAACGACATCCCTGTCTCCATTGCTGATGCAGACGCATTTGATCGCATCAATGAGGTTTTCTACGAACGGGGGTGGACGGACGGATTGCCCATCGTTCCACCGACTGAAGCGCGTGTTCAGGCCATGCTTGCCGGCATGCCATGGCGCAAGACGGAAGATCTGATCAGTGTGGTTCCCCCAAAAATGGGCAACGCCACATTACAGCAAGTCGCTGTAAACGCCGTGATGGCGGGCTGTCGCCCGGAGTACTTGCCGGTGGTTGTTGCAGCGCTGCAGGCAGTTTCAGAAGCCGATTACGGCCTTGATCATCGTCAGACCACGACCCATGCCGGGGCACCGCTGATCATCGTTAACGGCCCTGCCGTGCAGCGGTTGAAGATCAATTGCGGAACGGGGGTTTTTGGTCCTGGATGGCGCGCCAATGCGACGATAGGACGTGCACTGCGTCTTGTACTGGTCAATGTAGGTGGCGCCGGACCGGGCGTCGACCTCTCTCAAACCGGGCATCCCGGTAAATATACCTACTGTATTGCGGAATACGAGGCGGCAAATCCCTGGGAGCCTCTGCACGTTGAGCGGGGGTTTCGCAAGGAGCAAAGCGTAGTGACCGTGGTCAACACCGAGGCGCCACACAGCATGACGGAGAACGTGCAAACGGATGCGGATGAAATCGTCAGAACCTTTGCATCATGCATGGCCACCCTTGGTGTTAACAATCTCTACTCCCAGGGACACCCGGTGCTGGCAATGGGGATTGAACATGCGCAGCACATATCGTCTGCTGGCTGGAGCAAGTCGGATGTGAAAAAAGCGCTGTTCGAGCGCGCGCGCCAGCCTTGGGGATTGATGAAAAACCGGGGCAAGTCGAAAGGCCCGAATTTCCCCGACTTTGTGGACAAGGGCGACGACAACTCCATGGTGCCCATACTCTGGGAGGCGAAAGACCTCATTCTCCTTGTCGCCGGAGGTGCCGGAGGAAAGTCCATGTTCCTGCCCACGGCTGGCGGGCAAAGCCTCAGCGTTTCAAAGGTCATCGAAGAAAAGTAGTCGTTTTTATGAATCCGCAGGCCTGCTAGGCGATCCGCCTGGTTCCGGACAGGGCTTTATCAACCGTGCCCCGGTTCAGGCGGGGCGCATACATCTCGATGAATTCATATACGTAACCACGCAGGTGGTCATTGCGCCTGACGCCCAGATATATGGTGTTGGGCGCGAACAGGTGACGGGCGTCTATGGCGCGCAGCTTGTGGTCCCGGTCTGGATCGTAGGCGAGGCTGGCGACGATCGCAACGCCAATCCCCATCTCGACATAGACTTTGATTACATCGGTATCGATGGCACTCAATACAATGTCGGGGGTGAGCCCCTTCTCGGAAAAAGCGTGAAGTATCTTTGACCGGCCGATGAATGGGGCGTCATAGGTAATGATCGGATAGCCGGTAAGCGACTCCAGGGAAACGCGCCGTTGTTTCAGCAATGGATGTCCGACCGGCGTGAGGATTACGCGCTCCAGAACATTGCACGGGAACAGCGCAAGTTCCGTGCCTTCCGATGGGCTGTCTGAACCGATACACAAGTCCGCTTCTCCGCTGCGCACGAGTTCCACGACCTCGGCGGGTGTGCCCTGTCTGAGCATCAATCGGACGCCGGGATGGCGTGCAGTAAATTGCTTGATTACTGCCGGCAGGGCATACCGTGACTGGGTGTGGGTGGTTGCGACGACGAGATTTCCGCGACCTTCCGACGAGAACTCCTGCCCGATTTTTCCCAGATTGGCCGCTTGATCGAGCATGTTTCGGGCAACCTTGAGGATTTCGATGCCTGGCCTCGTCAGGCCAAGCAGGCGTTTCTGGTTGCGCGCAAAAATATCCACTCCGATCTCACGCTCCAGCGCGCGCAGTTGCCGGCTCAAGCCCGGTTGGGGTGAATTGAGCGTTTCCGCGGCGCGCGACACGCTGAACCCGGCATCGACGATGGCACAAACGACCCGTAACTGTTCAAGGCGCATGTATTATTGAGTATTCCCAAAAACATGACAGCCTCGTCAGAGGCATGTTTTTGTCATGAATTATGCAACTCTCAATAATAACAATAACGTTATATAAAAAGCTGATTATAGACATTGAGAAGATATATGGGGAGTGTAAAAATCAGCAAAATCCAAGGAGAACGAGCATGCCCGGCATTACCGTGATGAACCCGCATATTGCTGACAATGGTGAAACCCTGATGCTGGCACCACAGCTTGCGCAGCTTAAGGATGCTCACGTGGCCTTTGTTGATAACAGCAAAGTGAACGCAGATCTGTTCCTTTCGCGCGTTCGGCCGATGCTTGAGGATATGTATGGCATCAAAAGCGGCATCACGATTCGCAAGCTGGCCCCCAAAGACGAACTTACGGACGACGATCTTCGTCAACTGGCCAAGCATGATGCGGTGATTCAATGCTTCGGTGATTGCGGGACATCCACATCGATCAGCGTGTTTGACGGTGTGCGATTGGAGCGTCTGGGTATCCCGACGGCCACGGTATGCAGCACCGCGTTTTCAGGTGCTGCGCGTTCGCAGGCTGCCGGGCGCGGCATGTGTGACCTGCCGATCATCGAAATCCCGCACCCCATGCATACGGCCCCGGCTGATGCTGTCAAGGAGCGTGCAGAAGCGGCTGTTGGTCATCTGGTGGATGCGTTGACGAAACGCCATGAAAAGACGCCGCAGGATGTGGTCGAGCAGCCGGCGGAAACGGTTGAACTGGCTGATGTGCCGGAGACGCTGCAAGAGTTTTTCTTCAAGCAGGGTTGGACCGACGGACTGCCGGTGGTTCCGCCAACTAACGAAGCGGTGAGTGCCATGCTGGCTGGGGCCGGACGCGACCCGGTCGAGAAGATCGGGCCGATTCCGCCAAAAATGCGGATCGCGACCGTGGAGAAGATCGCAATCAATGCGGTAATGGCCGGTTGTCGGCCCGAATACTTTCCCGTCGTTCTGGCCGCCGTGGAGGCGGTCCTCGACGGAAATTGCCGCCTGTACGGTATTCAGACCGCAACCAACAATTCTTCGCCGCTGCTCATCATCAACGGCCCCGTTGCGGAAAAACTTGGCATGAACGCGCGGGGCAATGTGTTTGGGCAGGGATGCCGCGCCACTGCAACCATAGGCCGGGCGCTGCAACTGGTATTGAGAAATATCGGCGGCGATTTGCCTGGTGAGACGGACATGTCGACCCAGGGGCAAACCGGGAAATTCACTTTCTGCATAGCCGAGAACGAGGCGGAGAGTCCCTGGGAACCATTGCATGTCGAGCATGGATTTATGCGCGAAGACAGCACGGTCACCGTGATTGGCGCGTCCGCCGGACACAATGTATTTACTTATGGATGCGAGACGGGCGCGGAAATTATCGACCACTTTGTTGGCGCCCTGACTGCTCTCGGTCACAACAACATCATTTTCCCGACAGGACCTCTGTTGGTGATCGGGCCCGAGCATGCCGGTGTTCTGGCAAGGGATGGATATACGAAAAATTCAATACGCGAGCATATTTTCAAGAATGCACGGATTCCGCTGTCGCGTTTTGGCAAACGGACTGTTCGCGGCCTCCGCCATCGCCGCGCGGGCTGGTTCAGCAAGGTGAATGATCCGGATCACATTGGCGTCGCGGATCGTCCAGAAGACATCTCCATTGTCGTTGCCGGTGGCGCTGGGATTCATTCCCAGTTTGTTCCAACCTCGTTCAGTTATCACCCGGTTATCAGGCGGATTTTGTCTTTATAGTTTTGGAGGTCACGGTTGGGCGACTGTTACCATATAACTGCGCCCTTTTAGTCCCAACACCTGCTGAGGTTGAGTTCGCGCTCAGACACCGGTCGTAAAAATAAAAGGAGATGGTCGATGACAGCTTGGAGGAGAGCGTCATTCTTGTTTGCTGCGGCAGTTTTGGCAATTAATGCCTGGGCTGCGGTTCCTGCATTTGCACAGCAGAATGCCGCCGGTTACCCGGCGAAATCCATACGATTGATCAACCCGTTCCCGCCGGGCGGCGGGTCTGACGCGGTCGCTCATCTGGTCTCGCAGCGGTTACTCGATCGCTGGGGTCAGTCCATGGTCGTCGACAATCGCGGGGGAGCAGGCGGCTCGATCGGCACCGAGCTTGCAGCGCGCTCGGCGCCGGACGGGTATACATTAATCATGGCGACAGCCAGCACGCTGGTCATCAATCCTTTGCTCAACAAGGTACCGTTTGATCCGGTAAAGGATTTTGACGCAGTGATACATACGTCAACAGTCCCGCTTGTTCTCATGGTAAATCCCAAGGTTCCTGCACGGTCGGTTTCGGAATTGATCGCGCTTTCCAAGGCGCAATCAGGAAAACTCAACTTTTCTTCGTCAGGCGAGGGCACCATCAGCCATCTTGCCGGGGAATTGTTCAAGAATCTGACAGGTGTAAATATCATTCACGTTCCGTATCGCGGCGGCGGCCCGGCGCGCACCGCGCTGCTTGGAGGACACGTGCAGATGAATTTCGGGAACCTGCTCTCGGCGACAGCGGATCTTAAAGGCGCGCGATTGCGCGCGATCGCGGTTACTACAAAGAAAAGGGTTTCAAGTTTGCCCGATGTGCCGACATTTTCGGAAGCGGGCTTGCCAGGCTATGAAGTCGAGCAATGGAATGGGATCCTGATTCCGCACGGCGCTCCCAAAGCAATCATTGCGAAACTGAATTCAGAGATCAACAAGATCATCGAGTTGCCTGAAATACAGAAAATACTGATTAACAGCGGCGCGGAGCCTGAGGGCGGTACGCCCGAGGCGTTTGCTACCTTCCTCAAGGCGGATATCGCCAAATGGGCCAAGGTCATCAAAGATACCAAGCTCAAAGTCAACAAGTAATTTGGTGATGGGCAGAAGCCCCCCTGTTGCGGACACCGGCACTGGCACGGCAGTTCCGCGAATCTATGTTCTGGGAACTGGGGGCAGCATTTCCTGTATCGGTGATTCACGTACCGATCTCATCGATTACAACCATGCAGACCGGCATTTGTCGATTGATGCGATGGTTCTCCGCATCCCGGAGATATCCCGGTTTGCCGAGGTTCGTGCGGAACAATTCCTGAACGTCTACGGAGGTGATGTTTCCACCTCCAAATGGCTGGAGCTCTCGCGGCGAATCAACAGAATCTTTCATGACGATCCGGCAGCAGCAGGCATCGTCGTGACGCATGGCACGTCGACGCTGGAGGAGACGGCCTATTTTCTCAATTTGACGGTCAAGAGCAGGAAACCGGTCGTGGTCACTGGAGCGATGAGGCCGCCGACAGCCATGAGCACCGACGCCGATATGAATCTCTTCGACGCGATCCGTGTTGCGGCGCATGCGGAGTCTGCGGGGAAAGGCGTGCTGGTGGTGCTCAACAACCAGATTCATTCGGCCCGTGATGCGATTAAAACCAGCACCTCCCGCCTGGAAACTTTCAAGTCAGCGGAGCTTGGCTTCCTTGGATATGCCGATTCGGACGGCAAAGTGGCTTTTTACCGGAGTCCGACGCGATCACATACCGCGGAGACAGAATTCGATCTGGAAAAGATTGACCAACTTGCGCGGGTCGATATTGCCTATGCATACTCGGGTGTGGATGGCGTGGCAATCGAGGCTTTCGTAAAGGCGGGTTGCATGGGATTGGTAGGCGCCGGCCTCGGTAGCGGAAGTGCGCCGCGGCCATTTCATGATGCCCTGGCGTCAGCGCGCGAGCAGGGGGTCTTGGTGGTGATTGCGAGTCAGTCTTTCAACGGTAGGGTAATGGCCAAGCGCGCATTTAAAGAGCGTGGGTTCGTCGTCGCTGACAATCTGCCACCCAAAAAAGTGAGGATACTTTTAATGCTGGGATTGAAAGTTACCCGCCGACCGGAAGAGATTCAGCGCATGTTGCTGAGTTATTAGCACCGGCCACTGATTGATACCGGGTGCTTTGCAAAACGCCGCAGAGCCCCTTGTGCGCCATCAAGACCTGGAAAGATGGCGAACAGTTGATTCAAGAATATTCGGGATTTACCCAAAAACAATATTTATATATATAAATCAATAGCTTGCAAGAGTTGTTGGTATCGTGGTCACCAATCATTTTGTGTGCTGCGCTTCACCCGGACGCCATCGATGCGATGACGGATTCAACGTTTTGCGCATCCAGGATGTCGAGCCGGTCCAGTTGTTCGAGCAAAGTGACCCCCGCGGCCTCGGGCAGTGCGTAGTGCAGGCAATCCGCGAGCTTGGCTTGATGGTCTGAGTCCTTCATCGGCGCATTCCAGGAACCGCGCGGCCCCCGGCAGATCGCCGTATGACTGGCACCGTCCTCCAGATCGACATGCACTTCCACGTACATGGAGTGGAAGTCGCCGGGAATGGATTTGTCCTGCATCAAATCGAATTTTTTCAGCAGCTCAATCATGTCGGACCGGAATCTGCGCTCGTCGGCAAAGCTGGCGATTTTTACGGCGCCATCCAGCAATGCGGCCGCAGTGGTGTACTGAAGGCTGAATTTTCCATCGAGCCCCGTCGCCGGCTGAGGACGATCGACATACTTCATCACCGGGGAAACCATGCGTACGCGCCGGATGTCCTTGCGGCCCTCAAGGGCGCGGTGCAGTTCCAGTCCGGCGGTGATTCCGTAATGGGTGCCGTATTGCGAAGGAAACAGTTTGATCGCGAGGCCGGGATCGACAACCCGGTGCGGTTTGCCGTAAGCGAGCAGCCGGTTAGCATCAAACCGGTCGGGATAGTAGGTGCGGATAAAACCTTTTGGAGCTTCCAGCACGTCCGGGTTGGCCGTAAAGCCGCGTTTGGCGAGCAGTGCAGCATCCAGTCCTGATGCGGCGGCATGGCCGCAATGCGTGGCCTTGGTCATCGAGCCGACATTGGCCAGCAATGCGCCGGCACGCGAAGCGGCAATGCCGACTGCATGCCGCATCTGCAGCGCATCGAGCTGCAGCAGATCGGCTGCGACGATGGCGCTGCCGATGACTCCCGCCACACCCGGCGGATGAAATTTCAGTTGTTCCGGCACATATTGATCGCCCGCGTATTGCAGCCGCCCCTGGATCTCAAGGCCTTTTGCGACGGCAGTGATGATTTGCCGGCCGTTCAGCCGGTATGCTTCGGCGAGCGCAAACGCGACGGGCACCGTGGGCGAGACGGAATGCGTGGGCGGACTCC
>JAKFUJ010000122.1 GCA_021732805.1 Betaproteobacteria bacterium
CCTGACCATCCTGCGCAATTTGACGCACCGCGGTGCGGTCGGCGCCGATCCGAAAGCCTCCGATGGCGCCGGCATCCTGATTCAGATTCCGGACACTTTTTTCCGTGAAGAAATGGCCAGACAGGGTATCAAGCTGCCGCCTGCCGGCCAGTACGGCATCGGCATGGTGTTCCTGCCGCGCGAACCGGCATCACGCATTGCCTGTGAATATGAAATCGAACGCGCGATCAAGGATGAAGGACAGATACTGATCGGCTGGCGCGATGTCCCGGTCGACGGCTCTGATCTCGGCGAATCGGTAAAACTGGTGGAACCGGTGATACGCCAGGTGTTCATCGGACGCAGCTCCGCCATCCGCGTCACCGATGCCCTTGAACGCAAGCTCTACGTCATACGCAAAAGTGCGGGCCACGCCATACGTGCGCTGAAACTCGCGCATGGCACCGAATTCTGGGTGCCGTCGATGTCGGCACGCACCATTGTCTACAAAGGCATGCTGCTGCCGTCGCAGGTCGGCACTTATTACAAGGATCTGCAGGATCCGCGCATGATTTCGGCGCTGGCGCTGGTGCATCAGCGGTTCTCCACCAACACCTTCCCGACCTGGGACCTCGCACATCCGTTCCGGATGATTGCCCACAACGGCGAAATCAACACCGTGCGCGGCAACGTCAACTGGGTACGCGCACGCCAGGGCGCCATTTCCAGTCCTGTGCTGGGAAAGGATCTTGAAAAACTGTGGCCGCTGATCTATCCCGGCCAATCCGATTCGGCGGCTTTCGACAATGCGCTGGAACTGCTGGTAATGAGCGGTTATTCCATCGCCCATGCGGTGATGATGATGATTCCTGAAGCGTGGGAAGGTCACACGCTGATGGACGCCAACCGCCGCGCCTTTTATGAATACCATGCAGCGATGATGGAGCCGTGGGATGGTCCGGCGGCGATTGCTTTTTCCGATGGCCGCCAGATCGGCGCCACGCTCGACCGCAACGGACTGCGCCCGGCGCGTTACATCGTCACCGAAGATGACCTGGTGATCATGGGTTCGGAATGCGGCTGCCTGCCGATTCCGGAAGAAAAAATCATCAAAAAATGGCGGCTGCAGCCGGGCAAGATGTTCCTCGTCGATCTCGAGAAAGGCCGCATCATTGATGACAAGGAACTGAAGGAATCACTGTCGTCGAATAAACCCTATGCCGAATGGATGGAGCGTATTCGCGTCAAGCTTGACGATGTCGAAAGCCAGAAAGCGCAACCGGAGCGCAGTGCCGTACCTCTGCTTGATCGTCAGCAGGCATTTGGTTATACCCAGGAAGATTTGAAATTCCTGATGATGCCGATGGCCGCCAATGGTGAAGAGCCCATCGGCTCCATGGGCAATGATTCGCCTCCGGCTGTTTTATCCAATAAAAACAAAAATTTATATCAATATTTCAAGCAACTGTTTGCGCAGGTCACCAATCCACCGATCGATCCGATCCGCGAAGAGCTGGTGACTTCGCTGGTATCGTTCATCGGCCCCAAGCCCAACCTGCTTGGTACCGATGAAATGAACCCGCCGATCCGTCTCGAAGTCAGCCAGCCGGTGCTGGATTTTTTCGAAATGGAAAAAATCCGCAACATCGAGGGTTACACCGACGGTAAATTCAAATCCTTCGAACTCGACATCACTTACCCGGTCAGCTGGGGCAAGGAGGCCATCGAGGCCCGCCTCGCCAGTCTCGCTGCCCAGGCCGAGGACGCGGTACGCACCGGCTTTTCGATCCTGATCATTTCCGATCGCCGCGTCGATCGCGATCTTGTGGCCATCCCGGCATTGCTCGCGCTGTCGACCATTCACCATCACCTGACCGATAAAGGCTTGCGCACCAGCGCCGGCCTCGTCGTCGAAACCGGGTCAGCGCGCGAAGTGCATCATTTCGCACTGCTCGGCGGTTACGGCGCTGAAGCGGTGCATCCGTACCTCGCACTGGAAACCGTGCTGCAGATTGCCGAAAGCGGCCAGCTCGGCGACACGATCGACGGCCATAAGGCGATCAAACATTTTGTCAAAGCCGTCGGTAAAGGCCTGCGCAAGGTGATGTCGAAGATGGGCATTTCGACTTACATGTCGTACACCGGCGCACAGATTTTCGAAGCCATTGGTCTGTCACACCCGTTGATCGACAAATACTTCACCGGCACTTCGTCCAATGTCGGCGGCATCGGCTTGTTTGATGTGGCTGAAGAGGCCATCCGTACTCATCGCAGCGCTTTCAGCGGCGATCCGGTACTGGCCGGCGCACTTGATACCGGCGGCGAATACGCCTGGCGGGTACGCGGCGAAGACCACATGTGGACCCCGGACGCAATCGCCAAACTGCAGCACGCAACACGCGCCAACAACGCCGCGACCTATCGCGAATACGCGGACATCATCAACGACCAGTCGCAACGGCACATGACCTTCCGCGGCCTGTTTGAATTCCGTTTCCATCGGTGCACGCCGGTGGACATTGCCGAAGTTGAACCTGCGACGGAAATCGTCAAACGTTTTTCCACCGGCGCAATGTCGCTGGGTTCAATCTCGACCGAAGCACACGCGACGCTTGCCGTTGCGATGAACCGGCTGGGCGGCAAATCCAATACCGGTGAAGGCGGTGAAGACCGTAAACGTTATGCGCCGATCAAGGCCGGCGAGACCATGGCATCGCGCCTCGGCGCGGATCGCGTCGTGCGCGATATCCCGCTGCTGGCCGGCGACTCGATGAAATCCAAGATCAAGCAGGTGGCCTCCGGCCGTTTCGGCGTTACGGCAGAATATCTGGCCAGCGCCGAACAGATCCAGATCAAGATGGCGCAGGGCGCCAAACCCGGCGAAGGTGGTCAGTTGCCCGGCCGCAAGGTATCGGAGTACATCGCAGAAATCCGTTATTCAACGCCCGGCGTCGAACTGATTTCGCCGCCGCCGCACCATGATATTTATTCAATCGAGGATCTGGCACAGCTGATTCATGACCTGAAAAACAGCAACACCGATGCCTCCATCAGCGTCAAACTGGTATCTGAAGTCGGTGTCGGCACCGTTGCCGCCGGCGTGGCAAAAGCCAAAGCGGATCATGTCACCGTCTCCGGCCATGACGGCGGCACCGGCGCCAGCCCGTGGTCTTCGATCAAACATGCCGGCACGCCATGGGAGCTCGGCCTGGCCGAAACCCAGCAGACGCTGGTGCTGAACCGGCTGCGCAGCCGCATTGCGGTACAGGTTGACGGCCAGATGAAGACCGGGCGTGATGTCATCATCGGCGCCCTGCTTGGCGCCGATGAGTTCGGTTTTGCCACCGCGCCGCTGGTCGCCGAGGGCTGCATCATGATGCGCAAATGCCATCTCAACACCTGCCCGGTGGGCGTGGCAACCCAGGATCCGGTATTGCGCAAGAAATTCACCGGCAAGCCCGAACATGTCATCAACTATTTCTTTTTTGTTGCCGAAGAAATCCGCGCATTGATGGCCAAACTCGGCATCCGCAAATTCAATGACCTGATCGGACGCTCCGACCTGCTAGACATGCGCAAGGGCATCGAACACTGGAAAGCCCGCGGCCTTGATTTCAGCCGCATATTCCACCAGCCGCAGATCGGACCTGAAGTGTCGCGCTTCCATACCGAAGCCCAGGATCACGGCCTCGACAAGGCGCTGGACCACCGGCTGATCGAACTGGCGGCGCCGGCGCTGGAGCGCAGCGAAAAAGTCACCATCGAAATGCCGATCCGCAACATCAACCGCACCGTCGGCACCATGCTTTCGGGACAGGTTGCCAAACGTTACGGCCACGAAGGTTTGCCGGACGACTCTATCCGCGTGCGCTTTGCGGGGTCGGCCGGGCAGAGTTTCGGCGCATTCCTGTCACACGGCATCACGCTGGAGTTGATCGGCGACACCAACGATTACTGCGGCAAGGGACTCTCCGGCGGCCGCATCATCGTGCAGCCATCACCGAAATTCCGCGGTGACGCCCTGCACAACATCATCACCGGCAATGCCGTGCTTTACGGCGCCATAGCCGGAGAAGCCTATTTCCGCGGTGTTGCCGGCGAACGTTTTGCCGTGCGCAACTCTGGGGCGCATGCCGTCGTTGAAGGCACGGGCGATCATGGCTGCGAATACATGACCGGCGGCACGGTGACCGTGCTCGGCGCCACCGGCCGCAATTTTGCGGCAGGCATGTCCGGTGGCATCGCTTATGTCTACGATGAAGACGGCGCTTTCCCTGCCTACTGCAATGCGTCGATGGTCAAACTCGAACCGCTGCTCAGCGAAGCCGAGCAGGAGGCCAAGATATCCCGCGACATCTGGCACATGGGTGAGACGGACGAGGTCGTGCTTAAACGGTTTATTGAAAACCATGCGCGTCTCACGGGCAGCAGCCGAGCGCAGCAGATTCTTGCGGATTGGACAACGGCCCGCGGCAAATTCATCAAGGTGTTTCCGAATGAATACCGTCGTGCGCTCGGCGAACTGGCGGCCAAGGGCAAGAAGATCGCAGCCTGACACTGCTGCAGCGGGGAAGCCCTTTTTGCCCGATACGGGCGTGATGTTTCAGAGGTTGGACAGTCATGGGAAAAGTTACGGGATTTCTGGAATTTGAACGACTGTATGAGGCCAAGGAAAAGCCGCAAGAGCGTCTCAAGCACTGGCGCGAATTCGTACACCAACTGACCGATGAAGCTGCCGGGGTCCAGGGCGCGCGCTGCATGGATTGCGGCACACCGTTCTGCATGAGCGGCTGCCCGGTCAACAATATTATCCCGGACTGGAATGACCTGGTTTTCAGGCAGGACTGGCAGCGCGCGCTGGATACGCTGCATTCGACCAACAACTTCCCCGAATTCACCGGTCGTGTCTGTCCGGCGCCGTGCGAAGCATCCTGCACGCTGAACATCAACAACGATCCTGTCGGCATTAAATCCATCGAACACGCCATCATCGACAAAGGCTGGGAATCGGGCTGGGTCGTGCCGCAACCGGCGGCAGGTAAAACCGGCAAACGTGTCGCGATAATCGGCTCCGGGCCGGCCGGCCTTGCCTGCGCGCAGCAACTGGCGCGGGTGGGGCATGAAGTCGTGGTTTTCGAGAAGGCCGATCGTATTGGCGGTCTGCTGCGCTACGGCATTCCCGATTTCAAAATGGAGAAAAAACTGATCGATATGCGCATGGAACAGATGCGTGCAGAAGGCGTTGAGTTCCGCGTCAACCAGGATGTCGGTCGTGCGGTTCCCGCAAAAAAGCTGATTGATGAATTCGATGCGGTGGTCATGGCCGGCGGCGCCGAGCAGCCGCGCGATCTGCCGGTGCCCGGTCGCGAACTGGACGGCGTTCATTTCGCCATGGATTTCCTGCCGCAACAGAACATGGTGGTTGCCGGCGATTCGGTCAGCGCACAAATCAAGGCTACCGACAAACATGTCGTGGTGATCGGCGGCGGCGACACCGGCTCCGATTGCGTCGGCACATCCAACCGTCACGGCGCGGCTTCCATCACCCAGTTCGAACTGCTGCCCCAGCCCCCCGAACAGGAAAACAAACCCATGGTCTGGCCGTACTGGCCGGTCAAGCTGCGCACCTCCAGTTCGCACGAAGAAGGCTGCGAACGCGACTGGGCGGTGGCCACCAAACGTTTCGAAGGCAAAAACGGCAAGGTCGAGAAACTGATTGCTGCGCGGGTCGAATGGAAAGACGACCAGATGCGTGAGGTCCCCGGATCCGAATTCGCGATGAAGGCCGATCTGGTGCTGCTGGCCATGGGTTTCACCGGCCCTCTGCAGGGATTGCTCGACCAGATGGGTGTGGCCAAGGACGGTCGCAGCAATGTCAAGGCCGATACCGAGAAATACCAGACTTCCGTCGGCAAGGTGTTTGCTGCCGGTGACATGCGGCGCGGCCAATCACTGGTGGTATGGGCCATCCGCGAGGGCCGCCAGTGCGCGCGATCGGTTGATGAATTCCTGATGGGGTCTACGGAATTGCCACGATAACTCGTGGCAATTCCTGACCCCAAGGGGTAATGTAGGAACAGGGGGCGTTCCGCCGCCCCCCGTGCCCCCCGGACGGAGCGGGCTGGCGCCCGCAAAAAACAATGAGCCAGTCGACACTATTAAAAAACGATACACTGATCCGCGCGCTGCTGCGGCAGCCGACGCCTTACACCCCCGTCTGGGTGATGCGCCAGGCGGGACGCTATCTGCCGGAATACAACGCGACCCGGAAACGTGCCGGCAGTTTTCTGGCGCTTGCCAAAAACCCCGATCTCGCCACCGAAGTCACGCTGCAACCTCTGGCGCGGTTCAAACTGGATGCGGCCATCCTGTTTTCGGACATCCTGACCGTGCCTGATGCCATGGGCCTCGGCTTGTATTTCGTCGAAGGCGAGGGCCCGAAATTCGAGCGTCCGTTGCGCGACGAAACCGCAATTCGCAAATTAACCGTGCCCGATCCTGCCGAACATCTGGGCTACGTGCTGGATGCCGTCAAACAGATCCGGCGCAGCCTCGACAATTCGGTGCCGCTGATCGGCTTTTCAGGCAGCCCTTACACGCTCGCCTGTTACATGATCGAAGGCGGCGGCAGCGATGATTTCCGCACCATCAAAAGCATGCTCTATGCGCGACCCGATTTGCTGCACCATGTGCTGGACATCAATGCCCGCGCGGTGATTGCCTACCTGAATGCGCAGATCGAGGCGGGTGCGCAGGCGGTCATGGTGTTTGATACTTGGGGTGGCGCATTGTCCGATACGGCCTATCACGAATTTTCACTGGAATACCTGCGTCGCGTGATTGCCGGATTGCATCGTGAATGGGATGGACAGCAGGTACCCAATATCGTATTCACCAAAGGCGGCGGTTTATGGCTGGAAGACATTGCGGCCATCGGCTGCAACGCCGTGGGTCTCGACTGGAGCGTCAATCTGTCTGCCGCACGTCGCCGCATCGGCGACCAGGTCGCACTGCAGGGCAATCTTGATCCCATGGTGCTGTTCAGTAATCCCGCCGCCATCAGTACCCAGGTCGACGCCGTGCTGCGTCAATTCGGCAGGGGCCCGGGGCATGTCTTCAACCTGGGACACGGCATATCACAGCTCACGCCGCCGGCGCATGTCGCAGCGCTGGTTGACGCCGTACATGACCTGAGCCTCCAGTTTCGCTGAACCCGCCTGGACCGCATAAGATGCAAAAAGCTTATGCACAGCAACAAGTTAGTTGACCCCGGATAAAGTGGATACCTGATCATGCACGCGGCACATCTCTGTAACTAATTGATTTTATTGATATTTTTTACACTATTCTCGTTGTGGCAGCGCCGTGACAGCGTCATCGGATCTGACCAGATTCCTGCTTCGGCAGATTTGATCAACAAGCTTATCCACAACCTCCTGATACCGGAAAATCCTTGCAGGCAAACAACTTGGCCGCTTTTCCGATAATTGCATTGAACTTCGCACGCTAACTGTTTTCATCCTCGATACCGATGAGACTGATCCGTGTTGCGCTGGATGTACCGATAGAGCGCCTGTTCGATTACCGCTGCGACGATCGCACTGCGAACATCGGTTCGCGAGTACTGGTGCCATTCGGTCGGCAAAAGCTGATCGGCATCATCGTCGCCAAACCGGACACCAGCGAAGTTGCGGAGGCCAAACTCAAACGCGCCATCTCCGTGCTCGATGCCGACCCGCTATTAGGGCGCGCCGATCTGGGTCTGCTCCAATTCGCCGCGGAGTATTACGTGCATCCGCTGGGCGCCGTCACCATGACCACGATTCCTGCCGCGCTGCGTCGCGTGCGCAAGCGGGAAGATCCCTCCGCCGCTTATACGCTGACAAGCGCAGGTATAGCCGCAAATATCGAGACCCTGTCGGCACGCGCGCGCGCGCAACGCCATCTGCTGGCATTGATGCAACAACAGTCCGTGATCGAACGGACGGCACTTTCACGACTGGGCGCTGCCACGCGCAAAGCTTTGCAGACGTTTATTGCCCAGGGCTGGATACAGCCCGCGGCCGGCCCGCGGCCCATTGCATCATCCGCACCAGCACAGGGCGCAAGCCCGGCACTGAACGCGGAACAGAACACCGCCGTCAGCGTCATCACGGCAAGCCTGGGTAAATATCAGACTCTGCTGCTGTGGGGTGTCACCGGCAGCGGCAAAACCGAAGTCTATCTGCACACCATTGCCGCAGCGCTGGCGCGCGACTCCCAGGTTCTGCTACTGGTCCCCGAAATTGCACTGACCCCGCAACTGGAATCAGTGGTGATCGCACGTTTTCCCGGCGTAACGGTGTCTACATTGCACAGCGGCCTGGCTGACGGCGAACGCGCTGCGCGCTGGCAGGCGGCGCGCAGCGGCCATGCCCGCATCGTGCTCGGCACCCGGCTGTCGGTATTCACGCCGCTGCCCGATCTCGGTTTGATCATCGTCGACGAGGAACACGACACCTCATTCAAACAGGGCGATGGCTTCCGTTACTCAGCGCGGGATCTGGCGGTGGTACGCGCGCGTCACGCCGGGGTGCCGGTGGTGCTGGGTTCGGCAACGCCGGCGCTGGAAACCTGGCGCAATGCTGTCGACCGTCGTTATCAGTTGCTGAAACTGCCGCAGCGGATCAATGCCATCCCGCCGCTGATTTCATGCGTCGACCTGCGACATGAGCGAACCACTGAAGGATTGTCGGCGCGGCTGATCACAGCCATCGGCGCCCGCATCGATCGCGGCGAACAAAGTATGGTGTTTATCAACCGCCGCGGTTATGCGCCGGTGCTGATCTGCGGCAGTTGCGGCTGGCTGTCGGACTGCAAACGCTGTTCGGCAAAACGGGTGGTGCATCTGCGTGATCGCCGGCTGCGCTGCCATCATTGCGGCCACGACAGCGCGATACCTGCCGCCTGTCCCGATTGCGGCGATGCCGACCTGGCGCCGGTCGGGCAGGGCACGCAACGCATCGAAGCGGCGCTGACCCGGCAATTTCCGCAAGCGCGCATCCTGCGCGTCGATCGCGACACCACGCGCAACAAGGATGCCTGGCAGGACATGCGCAGCCGCATTCACGAACGTTCGGTCGACATTCTGGTCGGCACCCAGATACTCGCCAAGGGCCATGATTTTCCGCACCTCAACCTGGTCGGCGTGGTCAATGCCGACGGCATGCTCTACAGCAACGATTTTCGTGCGGCAGAACGGCTCTATGCGCTGCTGACCCAGGTTGCCGGCCGCGCCGGTCGCGGCACCGAACAGGGTGAAGTGCTGGTGCAGACCGAATTTGCGGATCATCCGCTGTATACGGCGTTGCGCGATCAGGATTTTGAAGGTTATGCGCGCAGCCAGCTGGCAGAGCGCCGCCAGGCCGGATTCCCGCCCTACGTGCATCAAGCTTTGTTGCGCGCCGAAGCACGGTCCGTGGATACCGCACTGGAATTTCTGGCCCGTGCTGCACGCTGTGCCCGCCGCATCAAACCCGCGGTCACGGTCTACGATCCGGTGTCTGCCGGCATGATGCGCAAAGCCGGTCGTGAACGCGCACACTTGCTGGTGCAATCCGCGGCACGCACCGAATTGCGGGCCTTTCTCAATGCCTGGCGCCCGCAGCTTGCTGAAGCGACCAGCACGTCCGCGCGCTGGTCGCTGGACGTGGATCCGTCTGAAGTCTGAGGCAGCAGAAGTGAGTCATCTCAGCGTGTTGCCGTGTTAGAATTCGGCACTTTTTTGCAGGCCGAAATCCGTCGTCATGCGCCCTCCGGTCTGTTGCCGGCGCTGACCGTTCTGCACAAGTCCATCATCCCGAAATGACCACGCCCGCCACTGACGCAAGAACCCTGCTCGCCGGCCTGCTCCGCAAGGCGCTGACGCAGGTGGCTCCAGGCGGTGCGGCCGTCAGCATTGTGCTCGACCGGCCCAAACTCGCCCAGCATGGCGACTTCGCCTGCAACATTGCGCTGCAACTGGCGAAGGAACTGCGC
>JAKFUJ010000241.1 GCA_021732805.1 Betaproteobacteria bacterium
GTCTATACGGTTGAAAACCTTCAATACCGGAGATTCACACCATCGCGCTTTAAATCCGGGGCGGGAATTATTGCGCAATTTGAAAAATTTACACGTCAAAGATCGCTGCGCAAATCGTTGAGTTCGGCGGCAATCCCGATTTTTCGCCGGACCACCTGAACAACAGAAGTCATTCCGGATATGCCTATAGGAAATCACTGGAAGACCTGATCAGCGGCGGATGCGCGAGGCAGTATACTGGCGTTCATCTCATTCCGGACGCAGCCGCGCATGATACGCATCTTGATTGTGGACGATCACCCGATCCTCCGCGCTGGTCTCAAAACACTGCTTTCCGAGAACGCGGACATGAAAGTTACAGGCGAGGCCGGATCCGGCACTGAAGCCGTCAAAATGGTGCAGCATGCAGATTACGACATCGTGCTGCTTGATGTCACCATGCCCGACATGAATGGCGTGGATGCCCTGAAACAGATTCAGCGCCATCGTCCCGACTTGCCCGTGCTGATGCTCAGCATGCATCCCGAAGAACAGTACGCCATCAATCTGCTGCGTTCCGGCGCCAGCGGTTACGTCCCCAAAGAAGGAGCGCCGGAGCAGCTGGTAACGGCCATACACACGGTGATGAAAGGCCGGCGTTATGTCAGCCCGGCGGTCGCGGACCTGCTGGCAGCTGACCTCGGCGGATATGGCAACCAACCGCTGCATACGACATTATCCGAGCGCGAGTTCCAGATTTTCTGCAAACTCGCTGCTGGTCAGGCTGTTTCAGAAATCAGCGCCGACTTGCATCTCAGCGTAAAAACAGTCAGTACCTATCGCTCACGGGTGCTGGGCAAAATGAACATGAAGAACAACGCCGATCTGACTTATTACGCAATCAAGAACGGCATCATCCAGTAGTTTTCAGGGAAATATCTTTTCCCATCGGTATTTTTTACCGCGTGGCACGCAAATAATTCTTCATTCATGTCCAGCCATGGACAAATCCAGCCGCATCGTATATCAAAGCGAAGAAAGCGGACATGAATTGAATGTATCGGCCGGCATGCTTGTGGCATGAAGTTTGCAAATACCTGAGCAGAATCCCCGGGCAAACCCGCCCAACTGACAGGAGACCATCATGCTTCACTACACCGTCGTATTTCTGGTGATCGCAATCATCGCTGCAATCTTCGGCTTCGGCGGCATTGCCGCCGGCGCTGCAGAAATCGCAAAAATCCTTTTCTTCATTTTTCTGATTCTGTTTGCGGTATCAGCGGTAATGGGTCTGATCCGGCGTAAATAAACCGAGGCACTTCGGAATTTATTACCGATTGCCAGAGTTTTTTACCAAACCGGTATATGAAAGTAAATCAATCCATTGTTTTTAATAGCTAATTGTTTGGCATGCGGATTGCTCCAATAAATCACAACGGAGCGTTTTAACTCCGTTGTTAATCACTGACAGGAGAACACAAATGAACTGGGATCAAATCGAAGGCAACTGGAAACAATTCAAGGGCAAGGCCAAAGAGCAGTGGGGAAAACTGACCGACGACAATATTGATCAAATCGAAGGCAATCGCGATCAGCTGGTCGGCAAAGTGCAGGAACAGTACGGCATCGAAAAGGAAGAAGCCGAGCGCCAGGTCAAGGACTGGGAATCGCGTCAGCACTGAAATTTGGGCCCGGCGTTTTGACTGCGCCGGGCTTTCCTCAAGACTCAATAACAACAGGAGCAGGAAATCATGTTAAAGAAATTATTCGCGACCCTCATCATGCTCGGCATGTTCGGAGTCATGGCCGGATGCAATACGATAGAAGGCTTCGGCAAAGACGTTGAGCGTGGCGGCGAAAAAGTGCAGGGCACCGCCAAGGACGTCAAGAAAGACATGTAGTGCAATAAGTTCTGATTGTTCACGGCGCCTGGAATCCTGCGGCGGCACCGGTGCGGAAACTGTATCGGAGAAAAAATGATCCTGAAAGCGCCCATTGTTTCTGAAAGACATTATCCGGCGCTGCATCAGGTCTGTGAGCCGGGCGTCGTCGGAGAAAGTTATGCTGATTATTTAGTGATACTCAATGAATACCGGGAACTGTGCAGGTTTCTGGGCATCCCCTTCGAAGTCACCTTCATCAACACCGAAACCTTCACATTGTGGTGTGAGAAAAAAGCGAACTGGAATGATTTGTTGCACTACGCGGGCTCAACGAATCTCGCCGGCATTGATGACCTGATCGAGCGCAGTCGCTCGGCAACTCCGGCAAGCGCCGAACACCACCGATCCTCGACCACGTAGCCGGCCGGATGGCGCGGGTTTCCTGAAATGTGCAACTACCGAAGGAATTAATCATGGCCAAAGCCATTGAAATCAATGAACCAGCCCGCAGGGCAGAAGTCCGTGATGTCGCTGCACCGAGGACCGCCGATAACATGCAGACGCATGCGAGCGCCGTCTCATGGGGCGCTATTTTTGCAGGCGCGGCAGCCATCGCAGTGCTGTCGCTGATTCTTGTCATTCTGGGAACGGGGCTGGGCCTGTCATCCATTTCACCATGGGCAGGTGCGGGGGCGAGTGCAGCCGTGATTGGCTTTTCCACCGTTGCCTGGCTGACCTTTACCCAACTGGCCGCTTCCGGGTTTGGCGGCTATATTGCGGGGCGGCTCAGAACACGGTGGATGAATGCGAATGGCAAAACACTGGCGTCGGCTGATCCGGACGAAGTCTATTTCCGCGACACCGCGCACGGATTCCTGGCCTGGACTGTCGCCACGCTGGTCACCGCGGTATTGTTGACGTCGGTGATCGGTTCTATTATCGGCAGCACGGTCAGCGCGGGCTCGTCGTTGCTGGGAGGGGCCGCCGCCACAGCGACTGTCGCTGCTGCCGGCAGCGCCATCGGTGTAGACGCCGGCAGCGACACCTCCGATTCTGATCAATCGATGGCATACCTCGTTGATTCGCTGCTTCGAGGCGACATGAATACATCCTCCACGGGGGCTTCCCGTAGCGGCGGCGCCGCGGCGCCTGCTCAAGCACCGGGCAGCCAGAGTCCCGCTGTTGTGACTTCGGAGATCACCCGGATACTGGCCAATGCAACACGCACGGGTGAATTACCCGCAGTTGATTTGCAATATGTCGGAAAAGTCATCTCGAATCGCACGGGAATGTCGCAGCAGGAAAGTGAAAAACGCGTAAAAGAGATGTTCGCGCAGGCCCAGGAACGCATTAAACAGGCCAAAGCCACCACCCGGAAAATAGCCGAGGACGCGCGAAAAGCAACAGCCTATTCTGTACTCTGGATATCCATTTCACTGCTGATCGGTGCGTTCATCGCGAGCTGGACTGCTACCATTGGCGGCCGGAAACGCGACCTCTGAGAGCAAATCGAACCATCAATTTAATGCGGAGAAAATATGCGATCACTCCTGTTGCTTTTCCTTGGCATTCCCATCCCGATCATTATTCTGATTGCGCTGCTGACATAGAATTGCATGCAGCCTGATCGCTGACCGGCGGGTCACGCGCAGTATCCGGGGCACTGCCTCAGCAGGGTTGGAAATCTTTCGCACCGCCGCTCCCGCGCTGCTGCCCTTGCGGAGCAGCAGAGTTTTGCCGTCAAAGCAGGTGCAATTGGTTATGATATGTTGATAACCAATGACGACCCGGCGCACTTATCGCTACTACGAATTCGTGATGGCGGCGTTCGTCACGGTGCTGATCTGCTCCAACCTGATCGGACCCGCGAAAATCGCGCAATTTGATCTCCCGGTTCTGGGCGCATTCACTTTCGGCGCCGGCGTGCTGTTTTTCCCGATTTCATATGTCTTCGGCGACATTCTCACCGAGGTTTACGGTTATGCCCGCGCCAGGCGGGTGATCTGGGCCGGATTCGCCGGACTCGGTTTTGCCTCGCTGATGACCACCATCGTCGTCGCACTGCCGCCGGCGCCGTTCTGGGCGCATCAGGGCGCCTACGAAATTGCTTTCGGCAATACGCCGCGCATCGTCGCCGCCTCGATGATTGCCTATTTCTGCGGGGAATTCGTCAACTCCTATGTGCTCGCCCGCATGAAACTGGCGACGCAGGGACGCTGGCTGTGGACGCGCACCATCGGCTCCACCATCGCCGGCGAAGCCGTGGATTCGGCGCTGTTTTATCCCCTGGCGTTTTACGGCGCCGGCATCATTCCGGATGACAAGCTGCCGCTGGTGATGCTGGCGCAGTTCCTGGCCAAGGTCGGCGTCGAAGTCGTGTTCACGCCACTGACTTACAAGATCGTGAATTTCCTGAAGCGGGCGGAAAACGAGGATTATTACGACCGCGACACCAACTTCAGCCCGTTCGCGCTGAAGCCCCGAGCGTAGCCCGCGATCAGATCAGGCGCGCAAATAGCGCGCAAACGCCAGCAGGCCGCCGCCAAAAATCACGCCGAAGCCGATCAGCTGCAGCGTATAACTGATCCACGCATAACCGGTTTCCTCGCCGCGCTCGGCCAGGTTATGGCAGTACATCAGGAACGGCGACGGCGAATCGAAAAACGGCATTTTTTCAAAACGCACATCAACCAGCGCCTTCAATCCCAGTGCGGTGGTCAGCACCAGAAAGGCGGCAGGAGCGGGCAGCGGCATAAAACCGAGTACGGCGCCGAGAAACAAGGCAAATAGCATGATGCGAGCTATCGTATCAAATAAAACATCGGGCCGGGTTTGCCGGTCAGGGAGAATGCATTCGAACTTTATTTTTATATTGGTCGGGGAGACAGGATTCGAACCTGCGACCTTGGCGTCCCAAACGCCCTGCGCTACCGGACTGCGCCACTCCCCGGGTTGATCTCACTTGCAGAAGTTAATCCCCAACCCGGAACTACCGAAGTTAAGAACCTGCTGCCGAACGAACTCATTGCCGGATTCACGACTTTCAGAGTCCAAGGCTGCACTACACCCTGAATCGGCAAGCCCGGATTTTACCGGAAAGCAGGATTAGCCAATGGCTTTCAGCTAGAATCCTGTTTTTTCTGGCACCAAACAAATGAGCACCTCCAATTGGCGCACTCCTGCGGTGGTGCTGTTCTGCGGCGGCATGATCCTGACCCTGGCGCTGGGCGTACGCCACAACTTCGGCCTCTACCTGCAGCCGATGACCGCGGACCTTGGCATCGGCCGCGAGACCTTCGCCTTTGCCATCGCCATCCAGAACCTGCTCTACGGCATCTCGCAGCCGATCACCGGCCTGATCGCCGACAAGTTCGGCACTGCCCGCGTGTTGATCGTCGGCGCACTGTGTTACGCGTTGGGACTTTATCTGATGTCGGTTTCCAGCACAGGGCTGGAACTGACCCTGAGTGCAGGACTGCTGATCGGCGCATCACTCGGTTGCAGCGGCTTCTCTATTGTCTTCGGCGTCATCGGCCGCGCCTTCCCGCCGGAAAAACGCAGCGTCGCGCTGGGAATTGCAGGTGCGGCGGGCTCCTTTGGCCAGTTTGCCATGCTGCCCTATGGCCAGTGGCTGATCAATCAAGTCGGCTGGATGCAGGCGCTGACCATACTCGCGATCACCGTGCTGGTGATCATTCCGCTGTCCAGCGCGCTGGTCGAGGACAAAAACGCGCAGACCGCCGTGCTGTTCAAACAGTCCGCCGGCGAAGCACTGCGCGAAGCTCTCGCACATCGCGGCTTCCTGCTGCTGTGTATCGCCTACACCGTTTGCGGTTTTCAGCTGCTGTTCATTGCCGTGCATTTTCCGGCGTATCTGGTTGATCAGAAAATGACGCCGGAAACGGGAATGATCGGACTGGCGCTGATCGGCTTTTTCAACATGATCGGCAGTTATATGTGGGGCTGGCTGGGCGGGCGGCATACCAAAAAATATCTGCTGGCGCTGCTCTACCTCACACGTTCGGCGGTCATCGCGGTATTCATCATGCTGCCGGTGACTGCGCCGACGGTTTTTCTGTTTTCTGCAGCCATCGGTTTCCTGTGGCTGGGCACCGTGCCGCTGACCGGCGGCCTGATCGCGCATATTTTCGGTGTCAAATACCTGTCGACGCTGACCGGCATTGCGTTTTTTTTCCACCAGGTCGGCAGTTTTGCCGGTGTGTGGATCGGCGGTTATGTATTCGACGCGACGGGTTCGTACATGGTGATGTGGCTGTTGACCATCGGCATGGGCGTCGTCGCCGCCCTGCTCAACCTGCCGGTCGATGACCGCCAGATTGACCGCGCCTTGCCCAAACCGGCGTAGCGGCAAAACACAGGCCCGTTTCCGCGGGCTCAGGTGATCAGCTTTGCGCGACGAGCGCCGCGGCATCCTTTGCCGCCTCGGCAATCAGCCAGTCACGGAACGCCGCAACCGCAGGCCGTGTTTTTGCATGCGGCTCGCACACCAGGTAATAAGCCGACTGCAGCGGCACCTTGAGTGCAAACGGCATCACCAGTCGACCAGCAGCGATATCTTCCGCAGCCAGTGCCGGTATCGACGCCACGACACCGACGGCATCCATCGCCGCTTCAAATGCGAGCACGGCATGACTGAAGCGTGCGCCGCGTTTGGCGTCGATACCCTTGACGTCGGCGGCCTTCAACCACACATCCCAGAATGATTCACCGTCATACATTTCACCGGTGTCGTCATGCAGCAGCATGTGATGCTTCAGATCCTCAGGCTTGCGCAGCGCGTGTTCGCCGGTCAGCGCCTGCGGACTGCAGATTGGCGTAATCGCCAGCGGCAGCAGCTTGTGCACATCGAGTTCGGGATAATGGCCGTGGCCGTAGAGGATGGCCACGTCGGAATCGTCGAGCCAGGTTTCGATGGTGGCACGTTCAGCGACATCGGCTTTGCCGTCGACGCTGACACGACGCATGCGCGCCGAAATCCGCACGTCAATTTCATGATGAGCGGCAATGAAGCGGTGCAATCGCGGCATCAGCCAGCGCGCCGCGAACGACGGCGCCGCGCTGACGGTCAACATGCCGCCGCTGGTATGGGTGCGCAACCGGTCCACTGCCTGGGCGAGACAGTCAAAACCTTCGCGCAGTTTGGGCAGACAGGCCCGCGCGGCATCGGTCAGTTCCAGCGCGCGGTTGTAGCGGTGAAAGAGCTGGATATCCAAATATTCTTCCAGCGTGCGAATCTGGTGGCTGACCGCGGCCGGCGTTACATTGAGCTCGACTGCGGCTTTTTTCACGCTCAAATGGCGGGCTGCGGCTTCAAAAGCCTTCAAGGCATTCAGGGGGGGCAAACGTTGCGACATAATGACGTTCAGCTTAGCATAACTTAATCGATTACTGACAAACTATCAGGTGGTGCGACGCAACAAACAAGGCTGGACGCAGTCTATAATTCAGTCCGAACTCATTGAGTTATATAGCAGTGAGACATTAACGCCGGGACGGCGAACTACTGGAAAGGTTAAGGTAAATACGATGAAAAGCAATCTGGAAGACAAATTTGGCTCAGTTATGTATGACAGGATCAGCGAACTGCAGTTGAGCGCCACTGAGCGCCAAGCCGCCATCAACGCGATGCGCGATGCTGACACGATTGTCGACGCCATACTGTGGGTCACACGCAAAGTGGAACAATTGGGCGCATTCCTGTTCATGAAGCCCGGCATCAAACACTGATAGGCGACTGGCGTCACTCGCGTCTCAGGTCGGAGGCCCTCCTCCCCTTCGACCACTGCGACACCCTCGGTGTCGCTGAGTAAACGCGGCGGTAGTCCTGCCGCGTTTTTTATGGCCCGACAGTTACCGCATCCCCATGCGGCCTGGATCGTCGTCCTGTAACGACCTTAAATATCATTTAAAAACAATTGACTAACGGATACCCTCTGTTACTCGTCTCCTGCAAACGACGCATTTTGTGGCAAAAGTCCTCTTTTTATCCTTAAACAATTATAACTAATTGTTTTTATTTATATTTTTTTCTGGCCTCGATGTTGCTTTAATAAATGACGGCTGCACGCGGCCTGTTTCCATTGCCCCTACATCAAGCGCGCCAACACCTGGAGGTTCCATGCTGAATCGAGATACTTTTTTCAAAAAACACGACGACTCCGCCCGCCGCAACGTCAACGTCACGCCCGCACTCGGTCAAGCCCAAGAAGCCGCGCGCCCGACCACACCTGCGACCAGCCCCCGGCCTGAAACTCCGTTGCCACATGAGCGCAGCAAATCCGACAGCGGCAGCCGGCTGATCGTCGGACCCGACATCAAGCTCAAAGGTGTCGAGATCACCGACTGCGACACGCTGGTGGTAGAAGGCACCGTGGAAGCCTCCATGGACAGCCGGGTCGTGCAGATCGCCGAAACGGGTGTGTTCAACGGCAAAGTCAGCATCGACATCGCTGAAATCCGCGGCCGCTTCGATGGTGAACTGACGGCGCGCGATCAGCTGATCATCCATGCCACCGGCCGCGTATCGGGAAAAATCCGCTACGGAAAAATCAAAATCGAGGAAGGTGCAGAAATCTGCGGCGATGTCGCCCGCACTGACCGCAGTGCCGATGCCCGTCCGCTGCGCAGTTCGCAGCCCGTGTTGAAAAGCGCAGGCGCAAACGATTAAGTGGATTAAGAAACAATCCGCGCGGCTATTGCGGCACCGGGGCAGCACTCGCCTCGGCAACCGTCTGCACCGTGCGGAACTCGGCAAGAATCAGGTCATTCAGGTCGCGCGGTATCGGCGCAACCCGCGCCTGCAGCAACTCCAGCATCTGTCTGCGCTCCTGCACCGGCAGACGCTCATATTCGGCGCGCGCATCCACCACAATCGCGCGCTTCTGCACCGCTGTCAGCCCGGAAAGGCGCTCATGCGCTCCGCGCACCTGCGACGCTTTCAGCGCCAGTTCCTCGATGATCAATGGACGCGCCAGTGCATTTTTCGGATCAACCAGCATCCGCGTCAGGCTGGCATAGACCTCCGTGCGCTGCGCATCGGTCAGATGCACAAAACCGGCGTCCACCAGACTGCGCAACTGCGCCTCGGTAACGCCATAAACACCCGCCAGCGGCGTCGGCTTGTTCACCGCCGGGGATGGAATGCTGTTGATCGACGACTCCAGCACCGAAGTTGCCATCTGGTCGCGCAACATTTTCAGCAGGAACAGCGTCAGCGGGTCAGTGGCATGCGCGGCCCCCGCCGCCGTCGCCAGCAACAGGGTGATGAAGACACCTCGCCTGCAGCGCTGCATGTTGAACATGGAAGGGTTGCCCGGTAACGGGCAGAATGACTGCGAAGGCCACCATCAAAACGCCGTACCACGCAGGCTGTCAAGACGGCTCTGCCGAGGACGCCGGAAAATAACTATAAGTAATTGTTTTTAAACAATTATTATATGCTTTCAACTTGCCACTGATGGTCGCATTTGCGGCAGGATACGCGCATCCACTGCGGTTGCTCGTCGCTTTCGATGACGCCGGCATCGAGTACCCGGATCGTGCCGTAGCTGGTACAGCCGGGACAAACGCATTGCTCGGCCAAAGCCTCCGCCCGGTTCAGCATGCGCATGTAGCGGCGCATCGCGAAGATGCCGACCAGTGTCGCGGCAACAATCATCGCCAGCGATGACAGCGACAGCGGCCCCGGGCCGCGCAGGTTCAGCTCCTCCATCAGCGCCATGATCAGCACCGTGCACATGAAGCCGGTGACGAAATAAAAATGGCTTTCAATCAGCTGGCGCTCATACCAGATCCGAAAACCCAGTTTTGAAATCCCCTGCGCCGGCGTCGCCATTTTGTGTTTGCGGATCAGCTGATCATGCGCAACGACGGCGGTCGCCTACCGCCGCCGGAAATCTTCCACCGACGCGGCCAGTTTTCCATCGGCGGTTTTCAGCGCGCGGGTCACCGGCAGCGTTGCACCGAACGTCGGCACATACGCGGAATGTTTGCCGGCGCCGCCGATGACCGCAATCAGCAGATCCTCGGGGCGCTGCACTGCGTAAACCACATCATCCGCTTTCGGATTGGCC
>JAKFUJ010000148.1 GCA_021732805.1 Betaproteobacteria bacterium
GGCCCAGTTGTTCGCCGAGCTTGGGGCTGACCAGCCGCGCGATCACGTCGGTGGCGCCGCCCGGCGCCTGGCCGACGATGAGGCGCACGGGTTTGCTGGGATAGGGGCTTTGCGCGTGGGCGTAAAACGAAATGCCGGATGCCAGCAGTGCAGATGCCAGAACAAGGACCTTGGACATACTTATGCTCCTCGATTTAGACCCGCGTGTTTATTCTTGGAACCCAAGGTAAAACACTAAACCATTGTTTTATAATGATAATTTATGCTTTCTGGCGGTAAAGAGTTCACGTGTATACATGAGAGTACAATCTCGCTATCATCCCGTCAACCTCGTAATTCTCTGAAGAAAGCACGCACGCATGCCGAGCGCCAGACCGCCGGGAGTGAAATCGGGACCGAAGGCACTGCGCCACGGTTCGCGCAGTGAGCACGCCTACCGACGCCTGCGCGACGCCATCCAGCAGGGGCAGTTTGCCTCCGGCCACCGGGTGATGGAAGTGGAGATCGCGGCCTGGCTCAATCTGAGTCGCACCCCCGTGCGTGACGCGATCCGCCGTCTTGAAGGCGAAGGCATTCTTGAGCATGAACCCCGCAACGGCCTGATTGTTGCCCATCTCGACCGGCAGGCGGTGATGGAGCTCTACGCCATGCGTGAGGTGCTCGAAGGCACGGCCGCGCGTCTTTGTGCGCGCCACGCCTCCGACATTGAAGTGCAGTCCCTGCTCGATCTGGTTGAGCGTGAGCGCCAGTTGGCGGGCAATCATGAGGCGCTGTCCCAGAACAACCGCCGATTCCATGAAGCGATTCACCGCGGGGCACACAACCGTTATCTGGAAAAGAGCCTTGCTGCGGTGAATGACTCAATGTGGCTGCTGGGCTCACCGCTGATGTTGTTGCCCGAGCGCGCACAGACCGCGGCCAAGGAGCATGCAGCGCTGGCGGAAAAAGTTGCGCAGCGTGACGCTGACGCCGCAGAGAAGGTCGCGCGAGCGCATGTGCAGGCAGCGCAGCGCGAAAGGCTGAAGCGGCTGTTCCCGCAAACCGAGGCTTAGTCAGCGGCTTGCCTGACCCGCGCCTGATGCGGGACGGCATGCCGATTACCGAATCATTCTCGAATCAACTGGATTTGTTCATGGCGCAGACGATGGCGGAAAAGCTGCTTACGCAGCACAACCTTGCTGGAGAAGAGGTGCGCGCGGGCGGTTTTCTCGAGGCGCGGATCGACGGCGCGATGTGTCACTACCACGCAGCCGAACCCATGCATGACCTGGCGATCGAGGCCGGCTTCAAGGATGGTTTGCCCAAAGTCTGGGATCGCAGCAAAGTCTACGTGCTGCTGGACCACCACCAGCCCACACTCAGCCAGAAACTGGCGGATGAAAATGCGGTGGCCCGCCGCGAAGTCGAACGGCTGGGAATCAAGTGTTTTCATGATTCCGAGCCTGGCATTGCCCACCAGATGATGCTCGACTACGGCCTCGTGCGTCCCGGCGAGCTGGTGGTCGGCAATGACTCACACACCTTGGGTTATGGATCGGTCAATGCCGGCGCCACCGGCATCACGCGTGCCGACATGCTCTATGTGCTGCTTTATGGCGAGCTGTGGTTTCAGGTGCCGCAGTCGATCCGGGTGGTGCTCGACGGCAAACGGCCGGATTACCCGATTGCGAAAGACATCATTCTTTATCTGGCCGGCCAGTACGGCGACGACTTCGCACAGGGCATGTCGATTGAATATTCCGGCACGCTGGCGCCGCAATTGTCCATCGACAGCCGCATGTGCCTGTCTACGCACGGTGTGGAGGTCGGCGCCAAATTCGCCATGTTCGGGATGGATGAGGTGACGCGGCAGTTCGTCACCACAAGGACGGAGCTTCCCTTTGAAGCGCTGTCTGCGGACCAGGGCGCGCAGTATGCCAGGGAAATCCGGCTCTCCGTGGACGACATGCCCTTCGTGGTCGCCAAACCCCACCAGTTCGGCAACGTGGTCCCGGTGGACGAGGCGCGGGGCACGCGCATTAACCAGGCGCAGATCGGTTCCTGCGCCAACGGGCGTTTTGAAGACATCGAGATTGCGGCGCGTGTACTGAAAAAGCACAAGGTCGCGAAAGGCGTGCGATTCCTGATCTCGCCGGCATCGCAGCAGGTTTATCTGCAATGCCTCAAGGCGGGTCTGATCGAAACGCTGATCGAGGCCGGCGCCCAGGTCATCACGCCGGGTTGCGGCATCTGCCAACCCCGCGTGGGTTTCCTGTCCGATGGCGAGGTATGCATTACCGCCACCACACGCAATTTCAAGGGACGCAAAGGCAGCGCCAAGGCCGAGATCTACCTGGGCGGCCCCTTGACGGTGGCGGCCGCAGCGGTGGCCGGCGAAATCGTCAACCCGAAGGAGGTGTTCAGTGGGCTTTGACCTCAATCGGTTGATCCGTGGCCGGGTGTGGAAGTTCGGCGATTCGATCGAGACCGACGCCATCAATCCCTATTACCAGTATCCGACCATGGAGGAGCTGAAGCAGCACACCATGGAGGTGTACCGACCGGAGTTTCCGCGCGAGGTAAAACCCGGCGACGTCATGATCGCGGGGCGCAACTTCGGCTGCGGATCGAGCAGGCCCGGCCTGGTGCTGCGCGAAGTGGGGATCGCCGCGATCATCGCCGAGTCGGTGTCGCGTCTTTTTTTGCGCAACAGCATTTCGCGCGCGATCCCGATTTTTGTGGTGCCGGGCATCACCGCTTTGGCGGAGGACGGCGACACACTGGAAGTGGATTACCCGAAAGGCGTGATCGTCAACCCGGCCACCGGCGCCACTTTGCCGGTCAATAAATACCCCGCGGGCATCGAACAGATCTTCGAGTGCGGCGGATTGCTGCAGTTTGCTTATGAACGTTATATCCGCGAGGCCGCGCTGGCTGGTCGTAGCGGTCTGGAAAAGCAGGAGTGAATATGGGAAAGAATATGGGAAATAATGTGGCAAATAAGTACGATGTAATCGTGGTGGGCGGCGGCAATGCAGCACTTTGCGCCGCCTTGTCGGCACGCGAGAATGATGCGAGCGTTCTGTTGCTTGAGCGTGCGCCGGAAGCCCAGCGCGGTGGCAACAGTGCGTACACCGGCGGCGGCTTTCGCATGGTGCACCATGGTGCGGATACCGTGAGAACGGTCGTGCCGGATCTCTCCGAGGGCGAAATCGCCAATACCGATTTCGGTGAATACACCACCGAGCAGTACCTCGACGATCTGGGCCGCGTCACGCAATATTATTGCGACCCGGATCTGGCAGAGATGCTGGTGCTCAACAGTACCGAGACCGTGCAATGGCTGCACGGCAGGGGTGTGCGATTTGTGCCGCGCTTCGGGCGTTATGCGTTCAAACACGAAGGCAAGTTCAAGTTTTTCGGCGGCACGGTGGTCGAGGCGGCAGGCGGCGGACGCGGTCTGGTGCAGGCTGAATACACGGCCGCTGAAAAACATGGTGTGGATATCCGCTACGGCGCACAGGCCATCGGTCTGGTCTGCGGCAGCGAAGGTATTCAGGGTGTACGCGTGCGGGCGAATGGCGTCGAAGAGGAAATCAGCGCCAAGGCCGTGGTGCTTGCCGCGGGCGGCTTTGAGGCCAATCGTGAGTGGCGCGCGCGTTATCTGGGGCCGGGTTGGGACATGGCCAAGGTGCGCGGTACCCGCTACAACACCGGCGACGGCATTCGCATGGCCATCGATATCGGGGCGCAGCCGTACGGGCAGTGGTCAGGCTGTCACTCGGTTTCCTGGGAGCGGTATGCGCCGGATTTCGGCGAGCTGGACCGGCCGATCACCGCGAGTCGAAACGGATATCCGTTCAGCATCATGGTGAATGCCGGGGGCAAACGTTTCGTGGATGAAGGCGCCGACTTCCGCAACTATACGTATGCGAAGTATGGCCGCGTGGTTCTGGAGCAGCCGGGCGGTTACGCATGGCACGTTTTTGATTCGCAGGTTGATCATCTGCTTCATGACGAGTACCGCTCCAAGGGCACGACCAAAGTCCAGGCTGATACCCTCGAGGAACTGGTGGCGAAGATGGAAGACGTCAACCCGCCGCAGTTCCTGAAGACCGTGCGCGAGTTCAACGCAGCGGTGAAGCGGGACGCCGTGTTCAACCCCAACATCAAGGACGGCAAGTGCACGACCGGGCTCGCCATTGAAAAATCGAACTGGGCAAACCCGATCGAGAAGGCGCCTTTCTCGGCCTACGCCGTGACCTGCGGCATCACCTTCACTTTCGGCGGACTCAAGATCGACACAGCGACCCGCGTACTCGACATTGCGGATGCGCCGCTGCCAGGCCTGTTCGCCGCCGGTGAGCTGGTCGGCGGATTGTTTTATTTCAACTATCCCGGCAGTTCCGGCCTGATGGCGGGATCGGTGTTCGGGCGCATCGCCGGGCGCGAGGCTGCGGCGCACGCGCGCGGCGCATTATCGAAAGCGGCCTGAACATGGACACTGGCAAAAAATCCGCGCGTTTGCGCGAACTGATACAGCGCAAGGACAAGGTGCTGGTGGTCTTGCATCCGCCTACGGCGACCCATGCTCGCATCATGGAGCAGGCCGGCTGCGAATGTGGCTTTGTTGGCACCAGCGGCGTCGTCGGCTCCTACACCGGACTGTCGGATGTGGGTACGGCGACCATGACCGAATGCGTGCAGATCGCGGGATGGATCGCACAAAGTGCGAAATTTCCTATCATCATGGACGGTGACACCGGGCACGGCGGCATCATGGCGGTGCGCAGGATGGTGCGGGAATGTATCCGCGCCGGCGTGGCCGGTGTGCGGATTGATGACCAGCCGATCGAGGGCAAGCGGCGCACACAAAGTGCCGGGGTCGAGGTTGTGCCGGTGGAGCAGGCGATCGCACGTTATCGCGCCGCCGTGGACATGAAGAACGAGATTGATCCGGATTTTGTGATCATGTCGCAGTGTTATGCGCGTGACGCGGTGAACAGTAGCCTTGAAGACTGCATCCGCCGCCTGCAGCTTTACCGTTCCGAGGCGGGTGTGGACTGGGTGCAGCTCGAGTCGCCGCATTCGCTGGACGAGATCAGGCAGGCGCGGGCTGCGGTCGAGGGGCCGCTGTCGTTCATGAAGGGCAAACTCCCGCGTTACCTCGGTTTGGACGAACATCTGGCGCTCGGCGTCAACATCGCCTGGTATCCCGGGTTTACGCACGAGGTGATGTGGGCGGCACTGCATGATTTCATGCGGGATTTCCAGAGCCGCGGAATTGTGGCGTGGGAGGATTTTCAGGCCAGTCGCAGGAACAATCCCTATCCGCGTCCCGATCCCGGTCCCGATGGTGAGGGCGGCGAAAAGCAGCGTGAGCTGGAGGAGCGCTACATGGCCGCTGCTGCGTTGAAGAAATACGCAGGTTGACCTGCGGTGTTTACGACCGGCGGCGCAGTTGTTTATTCATTGCCTGATGAGCTGAGGTAATCGAGCGTGGCAAATACCGTGACACTGATGGCCTGCGGCGACGTTGGCCCTATCCACGAGCCGGTCGATGCCTATGCTGCGCTGGCAAAACCGGTTCTGGCGGCGGCCGACATCCGGTTTGCGCAGGTCGAGCGTGTTTATTCAGAGCGCGGGGCGTTCCAGGTGCATTCCGGCGGTGCGCACAGTCGGGTGAAGCCGCATATGGCCTCGGTGTTCACTGACTGTGGCTTCGATGTGGTATCCCTCGCCAGCAACCATGCAATGGACTGGGGTGAGGATGCCCTGCTCGACACGGTGGCGTTATTCCGCAGCAAGGGCTTCCAGGTCATCGGTGCGGGCCGCAACCTGAGCGAGGCGCGCGCTCCGGTCATCATCGAAAAAAACGGGATCAAGACCGCCTTCCTGGCCTATTGCTCCATATTGCAGGCGGGCTACGCCGCCGGTCCTGACCGGGCGGGCATCGCACCCATGCGCGCCCACACTTATTATGAGCCCTTCGATTATCAGGCCGGTGTACCGCCGCGGGTGGTTACGGTGCCGTTTGAAGAAGATCTTGCCGGCATGGTTGAAGATATCCGGCGCGTCAGGGGCCTGGCCGACAACGTCGTGGTATCCCTGCACTGGGGCATACATTACATTCCGCGCATGATTGCCGATTATCAGGTGACTGTGGCAAACGCCGCATTTGATGCCGGAGCCGGTCTGATACTCGGTCACCACCCGCATACACCCAAGGCGGTGGGCGTGCATCAAGGCAAAGTCTGTTTTTACAGCCTTTCAAACTTCATCATGTCCTCGACAGCCAAGACCCCGGAGAAGGCGGCAGCATTCGAGAAGCGTTATGGCGTCGTTCTTGATCCGGATTATCCGCATCTGTCTTATGGCGTCGACGCCAAGCGCAGCCTTATTGCAAAGGCTGTTTTCTCCCGCGATGGTGTCAAGCGCGTTTCATTCCTTCCGGTGTTGATTGACAAAGCTCTGCGTCCGGAGGTGTTGCGCCAGGGTGATCAACGTTTTGACGATGCCGTGCGCTTCATGGATTGGGTGTCTGAAGATTTTGAGCACCGTTTCACGGTCGAGGGCGACGAAGTTGTGGTAGCAGTGGGTAAAAGTCCTTGATGTTTAGCGGAACAAACAGGGGGAGGTGTAGCATGAAGGCTCTATTTTTGATGATGTTTCTGGCGAGTGTTGGTGTCGCCAACATGGCAGCCGCACAACAAAAAACATCCGGCTACCCATCCAGACCGGTGCGGATTCTGGTCGGAACCCCCGCAGGCAGTGGCAGCGATCTGATGACTCGTGCAGTTGCGCAAAAACTCTCCGAGCGTTTTGGGCAGTCAGTCGTCGTCGACAATCGCGCAGGGGCAACCGGGGCAATTTCGCTGCAACTGGGTGCCCAGGCGGCACCCGACGGCTATACCCTGGTCGCGCTCAGTGCGCAGAACGTGACGGCGATGCTCCTTGGCACGGTGACCACCAACATTTCAAAAGAGCTTGCGCCGGCGGGCATGATACTGTCGCAGCCGTATCTGATGGTGACAACACCATCCCTGCCTGCAGCTTCGGTCAAGGAATTGATCGCTCTGGCCAAGTCGAAGCCGTTGGCATACGCGTCGAGCGGCGTCGGCTCCGTTGTGCATTTGGGCATGGAATTATTCAAGTCCATGGCCGGGGTCGAGATGACGCATATCCCGTATAAGGGCAGCGGCCTGTCGATGATCGATGTGATGGGTGGCCGTGTTCAGCTTGCAATAACGAATACGCTTACGGCGTCACCACTGGTCCGGAGCGGCAAGCTGAAAGCGCTCGCGATCACCAGTCCGCAGCGGGCTCAGGCCATGCCCGATGTGCCGACGGTTGCGGAAACCGTGCCCGGTTATGATCTGCGCAGCTGGTATGGTTTGCTTGCACCCAACGGCACTCCAACGGCTCTGGTGATGACGCTCAATCGTGAAGTCAGTGCAGTAGTCAATGCAACGGAGATGAAGGAGCGGCTGGCCGCGGACGGCGCCGAAGCGGCCCCGCCGAACACGCCGGCGCAGTTCCGGGATTTGATCCTTGCCGAGACTCAGCGCTGGGGAAAAATTATCAATACCCTTGGACTGGGCAAAAAGTCGGAGGCGAAATGAGCGGAGGCACTGCTGCCGGGAAAAGGGATGCTGCCCGCAATCCGCCGGGCGTTACCCGCGCCCTTTCCCGTCATGCGGCGACACTGCAATACGAAGCGCTGCCGCCAGCGCTGGTCGATCTCATCAAGCAATGTGTGATGGATACCCTGGGTGTCTCCATAGGCGCCAGCACGCTGGCGCCTGAGGCGGCGATCCTCGACGCCTATGTTGCCGACATGGGCGGCAAACCCGAGGCGACGATACTCGGTTTCGGCAGCAAGGCGCCCGCGGCATGGGCGACGTTTGTCAACGGCAGCCTGGGCCATATGCTCGATTACGACGATATGGGCGAAAGCGGACATCCCAGCATCGTAACGATTCCGGTTGCACTCGCAGTCGCAGAAAAGCTGGGTGGAGTTACTGGCCGCGAGCTGATTACCGCCATAGCCGCGGGCATGGACGTCATGACGCGAATCAGCCGCGCGATCGACGTGCCGGACTGGACGATGACCGAGGGCTGGTTCGCAACGCAGCTGATCGGTTTCGCCGCTGGCGCCGCGACTGCCGGCAGGCTGTTGAAGCTCGACCCGGAGCAAATGGAGAACGCGCTCGGCATCGGCTTTAACCAGATGAGCGGCACGCGCCAGATGGCCGAAGGAGCCGCAACACACATGCGTTCGATGCAGGCCGGCTTCTCTGGTCAGGGTGCTGTGCTCGCGGCGGAACTCGCGCGACGCGGCATCATCGGCTCGAAGAACTTCGTCGAGGGGCGTTACGGTTTCTTCAGAACTTACATTCGAGGCTGCGAGCCCGACTGGGACGGGATCGTGGACGGGCTCGGCGTGAAGTTCCCGATTATCGAGAAGCACGGTTTCAAGGTGTGGCCGGCGTGCGCCTACACGCGGACGACGAATACCTCGACGCTGGCCATTCGGGAGCAGCATGGCCTCAAGCCCGAGGATATCGAGTCGATCACTATCGTTGGCGGTACCGGTGGTACTCAGCAACTGTGTGAGCCGCTAACAGCAAAGCGCCGGCCGAAAGTCAGCATTGATGGAAAGTTCAGCATCCCGTTCACCACCGCGGTCATGGCGGTGAAGGGCAACGTGACGCTGCGTGATTACACGGAAACCGGTTTGCGTGACCCGGATGTGCTTGCAATGGCGGATCGGATCAGCTATCGCCCCGCCGCGGGCTCGGTAACCGGTAAAGGTGGTTCGGCCGATATCTCCCTGACTTCCGTTGAAATCGTTACTCGTGATGGGCGACGCTTTGAGTATCGGTCAACCAGCGTTCCCGGAGACCCGAAGAATCCGGTGAGTTGGGAGCGTCTGGAAGAGAAGTTTCGCGACTGCGTTTCGTTTTCTGCAAAACCGATTTCCGTAACCAATATGAACTTTGTTGTCGAAAGAATACGGAAACTGGAGGTTGAGTCGGACGCGACCACGATCATTAGCGTGCTGACATAAATGCAGGTACAAGCTTCATCGCAAGTTCGATAAGAGCGATGTTTTAAACTTGTTGGTTGTGATAACAGTTAGCATTATCTCTTTACGTTTACTTCGTCGAGCCCCACGCCTTCCAGCGCGCCGAACAGTTCTTCGATTTTTTTCAGATCAGCCGCCGGCAGCGGCGGCTGCAGGATGGCGTTGATGTTCGGTTCGAGATGGTCGGGATTGCCGGTGCCGAAGAGGACCACGTTGGCGCCCGGTTCGTGCCGCGCGTAACGATAGGCGGCTTCGATGATGGTTTTGGCGCCGCCGTTGTCATGCAGCAGAAAATCCAGCGGTTGTTTTTTGTCGGCCAGCCATTTCGGCAGTTTGCCTTCGGTGACGAGCTCGGCGATGTCGCGCTGCAAGCGGCCCGGTGTACTGAAGATGGCGCGCACGGCGAACATCAGCAGCGTGCCGATGTTTTTGGCGCGGGCTGCCGGGAACACGCGCAGTCGCGCATTCTGGTTGAGCATGTGGAAGGCGACCATCACCGCATCCCAGCAGTCGTCGGTCGCTGCAAGGGCGAGGGTATCGTGCCGCGGGTCGCGCGCGGCGTACTCGGTAATGCCGAGAAAACGGAATTTGCCGGCTTCTTTCTCGCGCAGCAGTGCCGGTACGATTTCAGCCATCACGCGGTCGTATTCGTCCGGCAATACCGTGTGCAGGCAAAACACGTCGATGTGGCCGGTGCCCAGCACGCGCAGCGAGTGGTCGAGTCCGGCGAGAATTTCCGCGGCGGTAATGGACGTGCCGTCTTTATGCGTGACCTTGTGTTTGGTGGAGATCACCACCGAATCGCGCGCGCGATCCCTGATCGCTTTGCCGACGACGGCTTCGGTGCCGTAGTACTGCGCGGTGTCGATGAAGTTGAC
>JAKFUJ010000275.1 GCA_021732805.1 Betaproteobacteria bacterium
CCTGAACCCCGCGCTGGCCAAACGCATCAGCGAGTCCGACCTGCTGATCGCCATCTGCTCGCGGCTCGGCGAGTGGACCACGGTCAATTACACGATGTTCGACATCCCCCGTCCCAGGCAGCCCTTCGTACACGTCTATCCCGGCGCCGAAGAACTGGGACGCGTGTATCAGGCCGACCTGCTGATCAACGCCGGCATGCCGGAATTCGCCGCTGCTGCGAGGAAACTCCCGCCGCTGAAACCCGTCTGGAGCGAATGGACCAGGGCTGCACGCGCCGATCTCGACGCCTGGCAGAAACCGGTCAAAGTGCCGGGTGCGGTCAACATGAGCGAAATCGTCAACTGGCTGAACCGGCGTCTGCCGCCGGAATCGATCCTCACCAACGGCGCCGGCAATTTCTCGCTGTGGGTACACCGCTTCTACCAATACGGCGGTTTCCGCACCCAGCTCGGACCCACCAGCGGCGCGATGGGTTACGGGGTGCCGGCAGGCGTCGGCGCCAAACTCGTTTATCCCAAACGGCCGGTCATTGCCTTTGCCGGTGATGGCGACTTTCTGATGACCGGACAGGAACTTGCCACTGCGGCACAGTACGATGCGCGCGTGATTTTCATCGTCGTCAACAACGGCATGTACGGCACCATCCGCATGCACCAGGAACGCCATTATCCGGATCGCGTCAGCGGCACCATGCTGAAAAACCCGGATTTTGCCGCTCTGGCCCGCGCTTATGGCCTGCACGGCGAAACCGTCGAAGCCACCGCCGATTTCGAAGCGGCGTTCGAACGCGCATGGTCCGCCAAAACCGCGGCACTGATCGAAGTGCGTGTCGACCCGGACGCCATATCACCGCGTACCACGCTGTCGGCAGTCACTGCCGAAGCGAAGAAAAGCAAAAAGAGCTGAAAATTCATTTACAGGATGGACAGGATGAGCAGGATAAAAGTGGCGCATCCACATGGTTATCATCCTGTAAATCCTGTCCATCTTGTTAATTTGTTCTTCTCTGCGAACTCCATGGCTGAAAGGTTTTTATGGTCCTTTTTTTGAACGAAGCCGATGTCCAGCAACTGATCACCATGCCGCTGGCGCTGGAGCAGGTTGAACTCGCGCTGAAGGACCGTGCCCTGGGTCGTGCCATCGATCTGCCGCGCGCGCGCATCCAGACCACCGCCGGCATCCAGCATGTGCTGCAGGCTTGCGCGCCGGAGCTCGGTTACATCGGATTCAAATATTATTTTTCTCCACCAGGAAAACGCGGCGCCACCTACGTGCATCTGATCAGCATGGCGACCGGTCAACTGGAAGCCATCATCGGCGCCGTCACCCTCGGCATGATGCGTACCGGCGCCGCCAGCGGCGTGGCATCGAAACACCTCGCCAATCCCGGCGCATCGGTACTGGCGCAGATCGGCGCCGGCTATCAGGGCATGGGCCAGCTTGAGGCGGTGGTCACCGCACTGAACATCCGTGAAGCCCGCGTCTATGCCCGCACCCGCGACAAACTCGAAGCCTGGTGCAAGAAAATGGCGGACAAACTGGGCATCCCGGTGATTCCTGCGACATCCGGCGCTGACGCGCTCAAAGGTGCGCATGTCGTCAACATCATGACCAAATCAGCGACACCGGTGATCGACGGCGACTGGCTGCAACCGGGACAGCATGTCAATGCCGCGGGTTCCAACGCATTGTCGCGTGCCGAAATCGATGCCAAAACCATCGCGCGCTGCAAACTGATCACCGTTGATTCGCGCGGCACTGCACGCAACGAATGCGGCGACCTGATTGCCGCCGTGGAAAATGGGCGCTTAAGCTGGGATACGCTGCCCGAAATCGGCGAAGTCATTGCTGGCCGGGTACCGGGTCGCACCGGCAAGGACGACATCACCCTCTACGAATCGCACGGCATGGGCATCCAGGACATCTATACCGCAGCCAAACTGGTCGAACTCGCGCGCAGCCGCAAGGTAGGCACTGAACTGCCGATGTAATCATTTAATTTTTTGATTGATCTTTATGGCCACTTCAAATGACATCATTGGTTTCGCAGGCATCGGCACCATGGGAACACCCATGGCCGCAAACCTCGCCCGCGCCGGTTACAAACTCGTGGTATTCGATCTGAATGCCGCACGCACCACAGCACTGGCAGGCGAGCATGGCGTAACCGTTGCAAAAAATCCGGGCGAACTCGGCGCTGCCGCCAACATCATCATCACCATGCTGCCCGACGGTAAAGCCGTGCGTACCGCATTGTGCGGCAATAACGACAGCTTCAGGGATTGCCTGCTCGAGCGCGCACAAAAAAACACATTGGTCATCGACATGAGCTCGTCGTCGCCATTGGGTACGCGCGAACTGGGTGAGCTGCTGGAAAAACGCGGCCATCCGTTGATTGATGCGCCGGTATCGAACGGATTAAAAGGCGCCATCGCCGCCACGCTGTCGATCATGGTCGGCAGCGACAAAGCCATTTTCGAACGCGTCAAACCGCTGCTGGAAACAATGGGCAACCAGATTTATCATGCCGGCCCGCTGGGCGCCGGCCACGCCATCAAGGCGCTCAACAACTATGTTTCAGCCGCCGGGTTGATCGCCGCCTGCGAAGCACTGCATGCCGGCGAGGCATTCGGCATTGAGCCCGATGTGATTGTCGACATCATCAACGCTTCCAGCGGCATGAACAACACCACCAAAAACAAATGTAAGCAGCAGATGATTTCCGGCGCCTACAACGCCGGATTCTCCACCGGTCTGATGGCGAAGGACGTGCGCACCGCAATGGAGTTTGCGCAGGCGATGCACACTTCGACCATTTTCGCCAAACCGACAGCGGAAATATGGAACGCGATGGAACAGCAGATGGGTTTCACTTCCGACCACACCGAAATGCATAAATTTCTTTTAAAATCAATAACTTAGATAATAGCACCCGATAACATGCAAATCTGGCGCGGCGCCCATGACGCTGCATGGGAAACCGTTCAACAGGAACTCAGTACAACTTTCCTGACCGACGGTCTGCCGATCGTGCCGCCGACTGCGGAGCGCGTCGCGGCGATGCTGGCGCACAACGGTTATCGGCACAAAGAGGAAATCGCCGTGCTGCCGCCGGGCTTCGAAACGGCGACCGCCGGCGACATCGCCATCTGCGCTGTGATGGCCGGCTGCAAAGCGGATTATCTGCCGGTGCTGATTGCCGCCGTCGAAGCCCTGTCCGACATGAATTTCAATCTGGTGGGCATCGCCACCACCACGGGTTCTGCAACGCCGATTTACATCGTCAACGGCCCGATTACAGAAAGAATCGGAATCAACGCCAAAAACAATGTGCTCGGCGCCGGTCACCGTGCCAACGCCACTATCGGTCGTGCGATGGCGCTGATCCTGCAGAACATCGGTGGTGCAAAACCCGGTGAAGTCGACATGGCGACACTCGGACAACCGGCGAAATACGCCTGCTGTTTTGCCGAGAATATTGCGGAAAGTCCGTGGGCGCCGTTACATGTCGAGCGCGGATTTTCTGCTGATGCCAGTGTGGTGACCGTGGTCGGCATCGCCGGCACCGTTGAAGTCAACGATTCCGACAGCCAAAACGCCGGCGACATGGCGCAGACCTTCGCGCAGTCGATGCTGATCGCCGGTGTCGCCGGCGGTTCGGGGCTGCTCGGCGGCGGGGAACCGCTGTGCATACTGCCGCCGGAATGGGCTGCGGCGTTTCACCAGAATGGTCACGACAAAGCCAAGACCAAGGCCGCGATCTGGGAACGCGCAACGCTGCCGGTGGAAAAACTGTCGCCGGCGATGCGCGCACGGCGCATGGCCGCGACGTCCGATTCGTCAGCCGAAATCATCCGTGTCGCCGAAAAACCCGACGACCTGATGATTGTCGTCGCCGGCGGCGTCGGCCGCAAAGCCGCTTATGCGCCGACCTGGGGCGGCACCACCAGGGCCATCAGCCGCGAAATAAAAATCCGCACGCCGTGAATCCACTTGCCGGCGCAGATGTCGTTGCATCTGCCCGGCATCCTGCGACAGGCGAACTACGGCTTGACGTATTCGACGAACGCGCTCTTGCCGCCCTTGGTGATCCACTGCCCCATGCCGCGGCCTATCTGATCGCCGTTGGGCGTGAAATCACAGGATGATCCTGCGCCCTGGAAATTCACGTTCTTGCCGGCGCGCACCAGCTTCAGCGCCTCGACCACATCGTCCACCGCCTCGCCGGGGCCGTTGCCGACATTGATAATCTGCTTCGACCAGTCCACCGCCATCGGGCTCTTGGCTTTTTCCATCGCCAGCGCGGTGATCGCGATCTGATCGTGGGTGTTGGGCGGGAACAGGAACAGGCGATCCGCCGGCGCGCCCATCAACTGCACGAACTTTTTGTAACCTGATGCGCTGACATCCGGCATCGGCTGGAAGTGGCGGATGCCTTCGGCGACCTGCGGCCCCACCGCCTGCACGAATTTGCCTTCGGCATCGGCCATGATCGACAGCGCGATCACCTTGCTGTCGAAGCCGCCGCGATAGACTTCACGCATGATCGATACGAAGTCGGGCAGCAGTCCGAAACAGCACACTGCTTCCGGCTTCTTGCCGAATATGCGCTCGACTTCCGCACGATACGACGGTTGCTCGGGGTTGTAGATCAGCGAATCCATCACTTTGCGCCCCGCGCCCGTAATGCGCTCTTCGAACACCTTCATGATCGGCAGCACGAATGCATTCTGCAATCCCATGATGCCGAAGCTCTTGAAACCGAGTTTTTCCGCCGCGCGGCTGATGACTATGCCCCAGTCGGTGGCTTTCATCTGGAAGCGCCAGACGTAACCCTGGGTGTCGCCTTCGGTAATGGCGTTGGCAGCGCTTGATACCATCAACACCACCTTGTTCTGGATGGCAATCGGCCGGGAGGACAGGCCTTCGGGCGTGCCCCAGTAACCGACCAGCGACTGCGCCTTGTGTACGTTGATGAATTTCTGCGTGAGGTTGGCCGCGACCGACGCGCTGGACTCCGTATCTTCGATGAACAGTTCCAGCTTGCGTCCGCCGAGTATGCCGCCGGCGTTGTTGATCCTGGCAGCTGTGCGCTTGGCCGCCTCCGCCATGTCCGGACCGTACGGCCCCGAATTGCCGGTCAGCGGCACCGCCACGCCGATGGGGATGGTCGCGCCCTGCGCATGGGCCAGATTGAGGAAAGGCGCAGCAAACGGCGCGGCAGCAGCAGCGCCCAGCGTCTTCAGGACCTTACGACGTGTAACTTTTTTCATGAGACACCCCCAGAGTAGTGAGATGCAATCGGGACAACGATACTGTCAGCTACTTGAGCTCCACCTGCAACCGGTATTCGCGCAGGAACCCCTGCGGCCTGAAAATCAGCAAAAGAATCAGCCCTACGCCGATGATGATGATGCGGATCGCCGAAAGCTGGTCGGAATCCAGCCACGGGATGATGTCCTTGGCGAAGCGCGAGCCCTCCAGCAGCACCATCACCACCGCAGCGCCGATGATGGTTCCGGCATGGGCGCCGCGTCCGCCGGCGATGACCGCCATGAAGGCATAGGCGATGACGATGGTCGAGAACTGCGTGGGATCGATGTACTGGTAATAAAATGCATGCAGCGAACCGGCCAGTCCGATCAATGCGCCGCCGATCGCGAATATGCGCACGCGGGCCCACAACACGTACTTGCCGAGCGTGGCCGCCACGACATCATCCTCGCGCACTGCGCGCATGATGCGACCGAACGGGGAACGCGCCACGCGATTGAGAAACCACACCGTAGCCGCCACCAGCATCGCCGAAATGGCAAGCATGAAATACGCGTAATACTCTGCCGGCACGAGTTCGCCGAACGGCCGCGGAATGCCGCTCAGTCCGAGCGCTCCCCGGGTAAGCCAGTCTTCGTTCAGAGCCACCAGCCGCAGCATCTCGCCCACGCCCAGCGTGACAATGGCGAAATAATCCTCCTCGGCCACGCGCAGCGTCACAAACGCCACCAATCCGGAAATCACTCCGACAATCACCATGGCCCCGATGGTTGCAAAAAACGTGTTGAACCCGCCTTTCAGCATCAGCAGCGCGCAGGCATAGGCGCCGAGCGCGTACAGTCCCGCCAAACCGAAATTCACCATGCCGCCGAGTCCCCACTGAAAATTGAGGGCGAGCGCGAGAATGGCCGAAAAGCAGATGACAATCGACATCAGCACGATGAAGGAAATCATCGGTTGCCCGCCTCCATGTTCATTTTTGCAATCATTTGCGGATGTAAGCCTGCCCGAAAAGCCCCTGCGGACGGAAAATCAGGATCAGCGCGATCACGCACAGCGGAATGCCGATGCGGTAGTTGGGCGGAATGACCAGGGTCGACATCTCGCTGACGATGCCGATCACCAGCGCGCCGATGAAGGCGCCCAGCGGACTGCCCAGTCCGCCGAGTATGGCCGCCGCAAACACGGATATGACGTAACTGGATCCCATCAGCGGCTCGATCGCGCGGTCCATGCCGATCAGCACGCCGCCCACGGCCAGCAGCATGCCGGCGATGAACCAGGTCCAGCGGATGATGCGCGGACTCTCGATGCCGCGCACCAGCGCCAGCGACGGATTGTCGGCAACGGCCCGCATCGCGCGGCCGATCGGCATTTTTGTCAGCAGCACGTACATCGCGAGCATGGCCAGCGTCGATACCACGATGGTGATCATCTGCTCGCGGTTCATGCGGATATCAAAAAAACGGAAGGGGCGCGCAAGTTCCATCGCAAAGCTGCGTGCGGTGTTGCCGTAGGCAAGCCGCGCGAGGTTCTCCAGCACAAAACCCAGCCCCAGAGATGCCACCATCAATGTAATCCCGCCGCGCTCCCGCAGCGGCCTGAACGTCAGCCAGTCGATCACGATGCAGATGCCGCCGAATACGACCGCCACCGTTACCGTGGCAACAGTGAGCGGCCAGCCGAGCCCTGCATTCAGCGCGAATGCCATGTAAGCCGCTACGGTCATCATCGCGCCGACAGCGAAGTTCGGAAATTTCAGTACGCCGAACAACAGCGTGATTGCCAGTGCCGGCAGCGTCATGATGATGCCGGTGACGATGCCGTTGAACGCGGTTTGCAGCATCAGTTAGCCGCCTCTGTCATGCCGCTTCTTCCTTGACGTCGCCGAGGTACAGGCTGTGCAGATCCTTCATTCCGAGCACCTCTCCCGCGGGTGCAGTCATCCGGACCTGGCCGTTGGCCATCACGATGCAGGTGTCCGAAATGCGCAGCGCTTCGATTGCGTTCTGTTCGATCATCAGCACCGATACGCCCTTGCCGTTGACTTTCTTCACGGTATCGAAGATATCCGCCATGTACTTGGGCGACAGCCCCGCCGACGGCTCGTCCAGCATCAGCACCGCAGGCCACACGGTGAGTGTGCAGGCGAAAGCCAGCATTTGCCGTTGACCGCCGCTCAGGTTGCCGGCGAGCGCCTTGAACTTGGAAGGCAGTTCCGGGAAAAGTTCGATCAGCTCGTCGGAGATGGCCTTGCTGCCGCGGACAGCCCCGCCAACGGTCATGAATTCCTGCGCAATCTTCAGATTCTCCAGAACCGTCAGATTGCGGAATACGTTGTACTCCTGAGGCACATAAGAGAGTCCGGCCTTCACCCGTCCCGGCGGAGACAGCGTGTTGACGTTTTTCCCCCGGAGCACGATCTCACCCTGTCGCACCGGCAGCAGTCCTGCCAGTGTCTTGATGAGTGTGGATTTACCCGATCCGTTCGGGCCGATGATGGTGACCACCTTGCCCTCGGGCAGCGCAAGGCCGATGCCCCGCAGAATGTCGCCTTCGCCATAGCCGGCACGCAGGCCTGTTACGTTGAGCGCGTCGGTCATCGGCTTTATGCAACCTTTCCCAGATAAGCGTGCATCACGTCGCGGTTTGATGCGACCTCCCTGAACGTGCCCGACATCAGCGTGCGCCCCTCGGCGAGCACATAGATCGGATCGCACAACTCCGCGATCACATCCATGTCATGTTCGATGATCGCGAAGGTCAATCCCTGATCGCGCAGCCTGGTGATGGTTTCGCCGAGCATTTTGGTCATCAGCGGACTCACGCCAGCCGTCGGTTCGTCGAGCAGGATGATGCCGGGATCGAGCATCAGGGCGCGCGAGATTTCGAGCAGCTTCTTCTGCCCGCCGGAAAGATTTTTCGCAGGCTCATTGGCCAACTGCCACAGACCGACCTGCTCCAGCAATGCCCGTGCCTTGGCAATCGCTGCGGACTGCTCGGTTCGGACGCGCCCGGGATTGAACAGCAAACGCCATACCGCGTCACCACTCTGCGTTGGGCTCGCCAGCAACATGTTCTCGATCACGGTCAGTTCGCCCAGTTCGCGTGAAATCTGGAATGTACGAACCAGGCCCAGCCCGGCAAGCTGGTCGGGGCGCAAACCAGCGATGTTCCTGCCGCCCAGCGACATCGTGCCGGAATCCGGCGCGGTCACGCCCGCGAACACATTAAACAACGTGGATTTGCCTGCGCCGTTGGGGCCGATGATGCCGGTGATGCTCCGTGCCGCAATATCGAGCGTACACTTGTCCAGTGCCACAAAGCCGCCAAACGATTTGACGACATTGCGCGCGCTAAGCATGGGAGATTGGGTGGATGAAATGGGCCTGTCCTGCCTGTTGTTGTGCAGCCCGGCATCGTGCGCCGGCACTGAAACCGCCTCTGCAATCCATTATGGTGCAACTCGTTTTAAATGGATATCGCAACGTTGGAAAAGTTTTCTTGATGACGGCCATAACCGCCGATTATGGTTCGCAGGGCAGCCGGCTCATGATGGCAACGCGGTCTTGAACCAGATCTCGCGCACAACATTCTCCATCGTCATGATCACCGGGTCGCTTTCCCGCTCCCGCAGATAGACGAATGACAGGCGCGTTTGCAGACCCGGCCCGTTCCACACGCAGACTTCGCCGGCAGCCGCAGCCTCATGGGCAAGATCCTCGCGCATCAGACCCAGGCCGACTCCCGCCGTAACCAGATTCTTGATTGTGGATTCCTGATCCGCTTCAACCGCCTTGCGCGGCGTGAGTCCGTACTGGGCCAGCATTTCGGAAACCATGACCAGATGCGGCGAATCGCTGAGACCGCGCACCCACGGCAAGTCGGCGAGCGCCGGCCAGTCGGCGTGCTCGATTTTGCCGCGCCAGCCGGGCGGCGCCACCACGCGGTAGGGCAGGGAGGCCAGTTCATGGGCTTTGACGGCCACATGCACCTTGTCGCCCATGAAGAAGGCGGCATCGAGTGCGCCGCTGCTGACACCCTCCATGACCCACGGCGAAATGCCCTGCCGCAGTTCGAGATCGAGTGAAGGATGGCGCTGGTGCAGCGTGTTCACGAATTCCCCCAGCCGGATGACATGCGGATCAAGAATGGTGCCCAGCGTCGCCTTGCCGGTGAGCAGGCCCTGCAGATCCCTGGCGGCGTTTTTCAGCTCGGTGGCGGCGGAGAGCATGGCCCGCGCGCGCGGCAGCAGCGCTTCGCCGGCCTTGGTCAGGCGCACACCGGTCGCAGCGCGTTCGAACAGCCGCAGGTTGAGTGTTTCCTCCAGCGCTTTCAGATGACCGCTCACCGCGGGTTGCGTCACATGCAGCAGATGCGCCGCTTTGGTGAGGTTGCCCTGCTCGGCGACCGTGACGAACGTCCTGATTTGATGCAGTTCCATCAACGCCCCGCGCAAGGCACAGCCCGCGTCCTGACGGTAATCTAACACCGCGCGAGCAGCGCGGGCAAACCCCTGCTAGTATAATGACACATTAATTACGATATATAGTGTTTTGCCAATTTTGCATCCGCGGCCTGCCGAGTGAACGACCATGCAATACCGCGTTGCTCGGTATTGCGACGTAACTGCCAAGCGTCCACCT